>JABDEY010000059.1 GCA_013286805.1 Bacteroidota bacterium
CTGAATTGAGAGACAAGCCTAAACTGCTGATGCTTTGTGTCTATTTTGCTCCCTCTGTGTTGGTATGGACCTCTGGATTAATAAAGGAGGCTTTCATTGTAACGTTTCTTGGTGTTTTGCTCAACGCTTTGAAAAATCTCATTGACAACAGGAAAACCGTAATTTCTGTAGCAATAATAATACTTTGCCTGCTATTTTTGTATACCATTAAAATATACCTTCTGATTGCCTTTGTTCCTGCATTGCTTGCCTTTACATTATCTATTAAAAATAGTAATCGCCTTATTTTCGCGAAATATTTAATCATTTGTTTAGCATTTCTGATGGCAGGGTGGCTGATCAGGGTCTTCATTCCCTCCTACGATCCGCTTGAAATCATCCGCATCAAACAGGATGACTTTCAGAAAATAGCCTTACTTGCTAAAAGTCGTATCTACCTTCCCGTGTTGGATCCCACACCGCTTGGATTAGTAAGAATTACCCCTGTTGCAATTCATAACGCTTTATTCAGGCCGGTATTAATCAGCAGTTCCCCTCTGATATGTATTGCTTCAGTGGAAAACTGGCTGATATTTCTTTTTATTGGCTGTTGTTTATTATTCAGCAAGCCACTGAATGAAATTCACTGGAACCTCGTTTTGATGTGCCTCTTGTATTCCCTTATACTTTTTACACTGATTGGCTGGATAACACCTGAAGTAGGTGCGATTGTCCGCTATAAAGTCCCAGCTATTCCATTTTTTCTGATTGCATTCCTGCACGTGCTCGACCTGGATAAAATGAAACGGCTAAATTTCCTATTTTTGTTTACACCAAATCCGGCAAGATGAACTTTAGTGAATTGTTCCGCAAAAAATCTGTGAATCAGTCTGTAGCAAATGCAGTGGCTGAACAGGGATCACTTCACAAGGTATTAAAGGTAAGGGATCTTACATTTTTCGGAATAGCCGCAATTATAGGAGCAGGGAGTTTCAGCAGCCTGGGAGAAGCATGCTTTAGCGGCGGACCAGGGGTTATCTATCTTTTTATTATTTGTGCCATTGCCTGTGGTTTTACTGCATTGTGCTATGCCGAATTCGCATCCCGGGTTCCGGCTTCCGGAAGTGCCTATACCTACGCCTATGTTTCTTTCGGTGAATTATTTGCCTGGATCATTGGATGGGCACTTTTGATGGAGTATTCCATCGGAAATATTTATGTGGCCTTCTCCTGGAGCGGATATTTTGCGAATTTACTGGACGGTATGGGCGCTCATCTTCCGGCATGGTTGTCCTATAATTACACATCCGCACATCAGGCCTTTATTGACAGCAGTTCTGGAGCTAAAGAGTTTGCCGCTAAACGACTTGTTGCCTGGACAACCGCGCCGCAGGTTGCCGGTCTCCGGATTATTTTTGACCTTCCTGCCGTTTGCATCAATGTGTTTATTACTACCCTGGTTTATGTTGGTGTGAAGGAGTCTCGCAACCTGAGTAACACCATGGTAATCATTAAGCTGGTCATTATTGTACTGGTAATTATAGTTGGAGCCTTCTACATAGACATTGATAACTGGACCCCATTCACACCGAACGGATTTGGCGGAGTTATGAAAGGAGCATCCGCTGTATTTTTTGCCTTCATAGGTTTTGATGCCGTCTCCACACTTGCCGAAGAATGTAAAAATCCCCAACGTGACCTTCCAAAGGGTATGATTAATTCATTGGTTATCTGCACCGTTATTTACATCGTCCTTTCGCTCGTATTAACAGGTATGGTCTCCTACACCAAACTTGGCGTAACGGATCCTTTGGCCGAGATCTTCCGTTTGAAAGGTGTGAAATGGATGTTGTTTACCGTTTCCATAGCTGCTGTTGTGGCTATGACAAGTGTGCTGCTTGTTTTTCAGATGGGGCAACCCAGGATATGGATGAATATGAGCCGGGATGGTCTGTTGCCTAAACGATTTTCAGCCATACACCCAAGATACAAGACGCCGGGGTTTGCAACTATAATAACAGGCCTGGTTGTTGGGGTTCCCATGTTCTTTACAGATGAGAATTTTTTTCTGGACCTGACAAGTATCGGCACTTTATTTGCCTTTGTACTTGTTTGCGGTGGGGTACTAATGCTTCCGCCCCGGGAAAATAAACCTGATTCGGCAGGTGTATCGGGCACTGAAACCGGAACAAAAGGGCGGTTTTACCTGCCTTATATTAATGGCAAATGGATTGTTCCGGGAGCAACCCTTATTTCCTTTGTTCTGTTGCATCATTTTATTCCCGGCTTTATCGGGGATAAATTTAATTTGAGTTTGGGAAATCTTGCCAATGCCCTTCCAATGCTTGTTTTTTTTATTCTCTGTATTGCCATGTCCATATTTTCCTTCCTTAAAAATTTCTCGTTAATTCCAGTTTTGGGTTTGATTTCATGCTGTTATCTGCTTACAGGTATGGCCCCCGCAAACTGGCTATGGTTTTCAACCTGGCTGTTCATCGGCCTGGTGATTTATTTCACTTACAGTTTTAGAAAAAGCAAATTAAACCAAAAGGGTCCAACTTTCTGATGAAAAAATTACTTGTTATTGGTTTGACACTGATTGCATTTTTTTCAAAAGCCCAGGATGCCGCTCCACGGAAAGTAAGTTACTCCCAGCGCGTATATGGAGGTTTCATATTCCCGCAATATCAGAATAACCCCGACCTTACCACAGGGACAACAGCAAGTTTCTCCTTTAACCTCGGATACAGGCGAACCTATACGTTTTTCGGATCAAGCTTTGATGTGGGATTGGAATACATCAACGAAAACCTTTCTTTTAATTCCTATTATCATGCGGATGGTTATTCACCTTTGTTTGGCGCCCCATTCCCATTTCAGCATGCGTTAAACATAAATGAATTTCAATTACCTGTACTCTTCCGGAAATCCTTTGGGCGGGAAGATAAAAAAAGAGCGATACCCTATATTACATTTGGCTGGGCCTTGCGTTATTTTGTTTATTCCAGCACGTCCATAACAGACACAGAGAACGGAGTACAGGTCTACGATGGCAAAACCAATATAACTTTCGAATATCCTTTTTTTTCGTATCATCTGGGAGCCCTTCTTCAGGGAGCACTTGGTTTGCAGTTGAACAATGTCAGGACAAAGAAGGGATTGTTTTTTGAACTCGGTTACAAATTAGCTCTTTCCCGGTTTAATTACATTGGAAACAATAACAGTAATGAACTCCTGATCAAGGATTCAAATTTCACATTCAACATCGGAAAGAAATTTTAGGAGCCTTATGCCATCCTATAAAATAATCAACCTGAACGATTGGGAAAAAGCCTCCGCATTTTTGCTTGAAAACTGCCCGGATGCCGGAATATTTACATTCACAGGTCAGATGGGTGCCGGAAAAACTACGTTTATCAAAGCAATCTGCAGACAACTTGGAGTTACTGAGAATACAAGTAGTCCGACCTATGCAATCATAAACGAATACAAAAGAGCAGGTCAGTCAAAAATAATCCATTGCGATTTCTTCCGCATCAAAAACCCGGAAGAAGCGCATGATCTGGGTTGCGAGGAATATTTTTGGTCAGATAATATCTGTCTGATCGAATGGCCGGAAAAAATTCAGGAATTGATTCCTGAAAATGCCGTAAATGTCAAAATCAGTGTAAATGGTAACGACCGGACTATAACATTTTAATTTGTAAATTTACCCAAAGCAATTAAAATCATATTGACCCCATAAATTCCATAATTTGAAATCCTCTAAAGAATTAATAAAATCCCTTTCCCAGACTGCCCTCATGCCCCAGGAAGAAATGCTGGAAGTGGCAGTAAAGAAAAATCACCTGTACATTGGGATTCCCCGGGAGATTTCCTTTCAGGAAAACAGGGTTGCTCTGGTGCCGGATTCAATAAGTTTACTCGTAAACAATGGGCATCAGGTCATCGTGGAAACCAATGCCGGTAAAATGTCTAATTTTCAGGACAACGATTTCAGTGAAGCGGGTGCCCAGATTGTATATACACCGGAAGAACTTTATAAAAACGCAGAGATCATACTGAAAGTTGCACCTCCTTCTCAGGAAGAGATTGAGTACATGCGTCCCAAACAAACCTTGATCTCTGCATTACAATTGACAGTGCAACCCGAGAGTTTTGTACGTAACCTGATGGCAAAAAAAGTGACTGCCATCGCATTCGATTTGCTGAAGGATGAAGAAGGTATATTTTCAGTTATTCGTTCCATGAGTGAGATTGCAGGAGGAGCTTCAATTCTGATAGCAGCCGAATACTTAAGTAATGTAAATAATGGGCAAGGCGCTATGCTGGGAGGGATATCCGGCATTTCTCCGACGGAGGTAATAATTATTGGGGCCGGTACGGTAGGTGAATTTGCAACCCGTGCCGCATTGGGACTTGGAGCTTCCGTAAAAGTTTTTGATAATTCAGTGTATAAACTGAGACGTTTGCAAAGCGTGCTCGGCTCCAGGATATTCACTTCTATTATTCAGCCCAGAGTTCTGGCTAAGCATTTAAAAACGGCCGATGTGGTGATAGGAGCCATGCGGGCAAAAGAAGGCCGTACGCCGCTCGTAGTGACTGAAAATATGGTGGTGGATATGAAGGTTGGTTCAGTTATCGTTGATATAAGTATTGATCAGGGTGGCTGCTTCGAAACGTCCAAGCCAACTAACCATACCAATCCGGTGTTTCGCAAACATGGGGTCATACATTATTGTGTTCCAAATATTGCTTCCCGTGTTTCCCGCACGGCATCCTATGCGTTAAGTACGATCTTCGCTCCTATTCTGCTGGATATTGGTGAAGAAGGCGGAATAGATAAAATGCTGAAACACCATGTGGGTGTGCGCAATGGTGTTTACATATACAATGGCAGTCTGACAAATAAATACCTCGGTGAGTTATTCAAACTCAGATACAAGGATATTGAACTTTTAATGGCGGGGATATAAAATAGCGTGTTGAAATTTGAGGATGTGTTTTCCTTTAAAAAAGACCCTGACCTCTGGCGAAGGCTTCGGTTTTATGGCTTTGGACTATTAATGGGTTGTTTGTTGGTAAGTGTTATTACAAGAGGGAAAGCATGTCGCTTGCCCGGTACCCTTAAACTGGAAGAGATAAATGCACTTACGTTAAAGCTGAACCCTGAGTTTAAACGTTGGATCAATTGTATGGGAATAAGCAACGATCAGCTGAAACAAGTACTTAAAGACGGGAGTGTTAATTTTGGAAAAAGTGAAGTGCATGGTACGCCCTACCCTACCTATGCAATAGATGGCAAAACTCTTTCAGGGCAACACATTCGGCTAGTGGTTATTGTTGGTGCCGACACAACAAGAATGATTTCCGGCTTCATCACAGATGTCGGGAAGTCGACCTGTAAATGTGAATAAAAAGCAACATAGTTATTCAATGGTTCAGTACGGGGATTGCCCTATCCATATTGGGAAAGGTGCTTTTAAAAAGTTAAAAGACCATTTAAAAAACCGGCAGAACAAAAAATACGGGATTTTTATTCTTGTTGACGAAAATACAGGAAAATATTGCCTGCCTGTGCTTTTAAACCAGGTCAGCCTGTTAAAGAATGCTGAAATCATTGAAATTGAAAGTGGTGAAGAGCATAAAAACATAAATACGTGTATCGCACTCTGGAATATTCTATCCGGTAAAAACGTGAACCGTGACGCAGTTCTTATAAACCTGGGTGGAGGACTGATCAGTGATTTAGGTGGCTTTGTGGCGACTACATTTAAACGAGGAATTGAATTTATCAATATTCCTACAACAGTATTGGCCCAGGCAGATGCAGCTACTGGTGGCAAAACGGGAGTTGATCTGAATCTGCATAAAAATGAGATTGGCGTATTTAAACTTCCTTCAATGGTTATTATTTACCCGGATTTTTTAAAAACGCTGAGCAGAAGAGATTTTTTTTCAGGCTTTGCCGAAATCATTAAACATGCCTTAATCGCTGATGCCAACTATTGGAAAAAAATCCGGCAGGCTCAACGGACGGATGAAAAAGGAATGCTGAACGTGATTAGACAGTCCATTGTTATTAAATCCACGATTGTAGAAAAGGATCCGCTGGAGAAAGGACTAAGAAAAATATTGAACTTTGGACATACCATCGGACATGCCCTTGAAAGTCATTTTTTGGGGAAGCCGGGAGTTCGTTTGCTTCATGGAGAAGCGGTAGCTGCGGGAATAATTTGCGAATCCTATATTTCTTATCAGGCAAAGAAGATAAGTCAGGTGGAACTTAATCAAATAACTTCCTTTATTTGTTCGTTATATAAGCACATACCCTTTAAAAGGAAAGAGGAGAAGAAGCTGATACAATTTATGCAACACGATAAAAAAAACAGGGGAGCTGACATTAATTTTACCTTGCTTGCTGCAATCGGAAAAGCAGAGATCAATAAAACCTGTTCTGTTGATGTTATCAAAGCTTCCTTCGGCTTCTATCACAAATTGTACCAGATGAGTTATGTATAGGCTTTCCAAAAGGAACAAAAAACTGGTTGGTACAATAACGCTGCCTGCTTCCAAAAGTATCAGTAACAGGGCACTTATTATACAGTCCATGTGCGGCTCACCTGTAAGGCTTGACAATATTGCTTCATCCGCAGACACACTAACAGTTAATTCAATTCTGGAAAGGGATGCAACAGAGTACTGGGAAAACATTGAATACAATGTTGGAGCTGCTGGCACTGCTATGCGATTTTTGACCGCATATTTTGCCTCCATTCCGGGAACCCGGGTTCTGACAGGAAGCTCCCGAATGAAGCAACGGCCTGTAAAGCCATTGGTAGATGCCTTGATTCAGCTTGGTGCGGATATTTGCTACCTGGAGCAGGATGGTTATCCACCGCTTAAAATTGCAGGTAAACTACTCGAAGGCAGTGAAGTCGGCGTGGATGGAACGCTAAGCAGTCAATACATTACCGCCTTGATGTTGATTAGCCCCCGCTTGGTAAATGGTCTGGTCATACATCTAAAAGGGAAGATCACTTCAGCGTCCTATATAAATCTGACCTTGAAAATGATGAAAGAGTTTGGTGTAACGGGGGACTGGAAAGATAATACAATAAGTGTAAGTAATCAATCCTACAAGCTGGATGAAAAGCAGGTTTATAAGATAGAAGCTGACTGGAGTTCGGCCTCCTATTGGTATGCGATGGCTGCGCTTTCAGATGAAGTGGACTTAAAACTGATGGGCTTGAAATCCGAGAGTATACAAGGCGATAAAATAGTCAAGGAGCTGTTTGCCCTTTTGGGAGTAAAAACTGAATTAATTGAAGGAGGGGTGCATTTGTCAAAAGAGATACCGGTGATTAAGTCATTTGCCTATGATTTTTCAGATTGCCCGGATCTGGCGCAAACGATTGCCGTAACAGCTGTTGGAATGCGTATGCCCATCTTAATGAACGGGCTTCAGACATTAAAAATAAAAGAAACGGATCGCATTGCTGCCTTGATAACTGAATTTGGAAAATTAGGAGTCTCTGCTATAGAAACTTTTCCAAACACACTTGAGATCAGGGAATACCCTCTCTTTACGCACAGTTCACCGCGTTTTTCCACTTACGATGATCACCGTATGGCTCTCTCATTCGCGCCCCTGTCCTTGGTTTACCGACAAATAGAAATAGAAAATCCGGAGGTGGTTCAAAAATCTTATCCCGGTTTTTGGGATGACCTCAGCTCCCTTGGGTTTGAGGTTCTGTCTCTTCCTCAGGCTTAAATTGCAGCGCGTACAACTTCTTGTAATGTCCGTTTAATTTTAACAACTCCTGGTGGGTACCTGATTCTATAAGTTGTCCATGATCAAGTACAAGGATACGGCTGGCCTTTTGAACAGTTGCCAGACGGTGAGCAATAATAATAGAAGTTCGGTTGGAGATCAGTTTATCTGTCGCTTTTTGAATTAAAATCTCAGAAGCGGTATCTATAGAAGAAGTGGCTTCGTCCAAAATCAGGATTTTTGGGTTAACAACGTAAGCGCGAATGAACGCAATTAATTGCCGCTGTCCTACAGAGAGCATCCCCCCCCGCTCCATCACATTGTATTCATAATTTCCCGGCAGTTTCATAATGAAATCATGGGCGCCAATTGCCTTGGAAGCCTCCATAATTCTTTCCGGCGTAACATCCGGATCATATAAGGAAATATTATTCGCTATTGTATCCGAAAACAAAAACACATCCTGTAAAACCAATCCAATGGAAGAACGAAGCGCATGTAATTCATAATCCCGTATACTAATGCCGTCTATTGTTATTTCACCTTTACTATATTCATAAAAGCGATTTAATAAATTTATGATGGACGTCTTTCCGGCACCAGTTGCACCCACCAGGGCAATCGTTTCGCCTCTTTTCACCTGAAATGAAATTCCTTTCAATATCCAGTTTTGAACTGGCTCTTCCTCATAGCTGAACCATACATCCCGGAATAAGACCGCACCAAGGATGGCATCTGTCTGAAGTGTCCCCTCATTAACAGGTGCGACCTGTGAATCCAGCAACTTAAATACACGTTCAGAGCTCACCATACCCATTTGCAATGTGTTGAAGCGATCTGCCAGCATGCGTATGGGCCGAAACAGCATATTAATCAGCATGATAAATGCCACCAGGTCCCCAGGCGTAGCAACCCCTCCCAGGACACTTTTCCCTCCATACCAGACCAATAACCCCAAAGCTATGGAAGACAAAATTTCAACAATGGGAAAAAAAATGGAATAATACCATACTGAACGGATATTGGCATCTCTGTGCCTGCCATTGATTTCCTTGAATTTCTCAAACTCAGGCGCTTCACGGTTAAATACCTGCACAATTGTCATCCCCGTAATATGCTCCTGTACAAATGCGTTCAACCGGGCAACCTGCGTGCGTACATCCTGAAAAGCTGACTTGACCGAGTTTTTAAACCAATTGGTCGCTATAAGCAGAACAGGAATCGTCGTCAGCAGAACAAGTGTAATTTTAACATTAAAATAAAACATCAGCCCAAGAACAGCGAGCAGCTTTAAGAGATCACCGGTAATCTCAATGAGCCCCTCCGAAAACATATCCCCGATTGTCTCCATATCAGAAACAACCCGGGTTACCAGAGTTCCGATAGGAGTCGTATCAAAATAGCTTAGTCTGAGTTTACTGATGTGGGAAAAAAGATTTACCCGTATGTCTTTTACGATGTTTAATCCTACAAGGCTGGATATATAGGAACCTGCAAATTGCAATACACCCTCTGCTATTAACAATAGGATCAGGGCAAGTGTGCAGTTCAGCAGCATCGGCAAGTTCGGGATCCTGACATAGTGGTCAATCATGTATTGGGTGAGCAAAACCCTGGCAGGCGAAATAAAAGCTAAAAAAAAGGTGATTGTTACAGAAAGGATGAATAGGTTTGAATACGGTCTGATGTACTCGACTATTCGCTTAAACTGTCTCAAGGAGGTTTTCATAGACGATCCTGTATTGTTCTCCTTCCACAGCCAGAACTGTATTTGGAAAAACGCGCTGCGCTTCTGTAAGTAAGGGAGCCGGATCACTGTACCTCGCCGAAAAATGTCCGATAATTAGTTTCTTAACCCTTGCCTTTAGCGCAACTGTTGCGGCTTCTCTGGCCGTGCTATGAAAGGTTTCTTTGGCACGCTTCTGCAGGTCATCCAGAAAAGTAGACTCATGGTAGAGCAAATCAACTTGTTTTACCTGATCTATTACCTGTTCATCATAACAAGTATCAGAACAATAAGCATATGAGAATAAAGGCAGAGGTCCGCCGGTTATTTTTTCATTGGGGATATGAATACCCTCTTTACTCACGAAATCTAGCCCTTGCTTAATGTTGTTCATTTCAGCAAAGGGAATTTTATAATGCGCCATTGATTCTTTGCTTATTTTGCGAGGCTTGTCTTTTTCTCTGAAAATAAAACCGGTGCAGGGGATTCGATGATTCAGAATAACCGTCTTTAGAATCAGTTTTTCATCTTCAAAAATAACCTCCGCCTGATCATGTCTTAACGGATGAAACAGCAGGTTAAAATGCAACCGGGTTTCAGAATGTTTATATTGTAAGTCTATAATTTCCTTCAGTGCAGGAGGACCGTATAGATGCAGATCTGTCGAACGCCCCAACAGATGCATGCTGGACAGCAAGCCGATCAAACCATAATAATGATCACCATGCAAATGACTTATAAGAATATGGTTGATGCGCTGAAATTTAATTTTGAAGCGCCTGAGCTGCATTTGAGTGCCCTCACCACAATCAATTAAAAAGTATCGTTCGGCAATATTGACAAGTTGTGAACTTGGATTTCGTTTGGAGGTTGGAGTTGCAGAACTGCATCCCAGAATGGTCACTTCAAACTTCTGCATACGGAAAAAACATTACCCTTCAGACTCTGTATTTTTTGCCAGCTCGGCAAAAAGCAAATCAACGCTATCCTTTGCTGAAGATGCAATATTAAGTATAGTATCAAGTTGTGAAATAGCGATCAGTTTTTTGACAGGTTCCTGCAATCCGGTTAAGACAAATGCACCATTGGCATTTTTGCAAAGGCGGTTCGCTACTAAAATCGAACTAAGTCCGGATGAATCACAATAACGCACATCACTTAAATCAATAATCATATACTTAACCCCATCAGCACTTAACACCACCAACTCAGACTTTAGTGAAGGAGCTACGGCAGTATCCAACTTTTCGCTTTTTATTGTAATAAGCGTATATTTCTGATTTTTATCTACTGTAAAGCTCATAGTCTTTATTCCTTCTTTTAACCAAATGTACAGATTTTTTCTGATTTTAGCAAGACACCAACAGGCTCAAGGCTATTTGCCCCCGACGATGCGCCCTGCAAGAAGATACAAAACAGCCATACGCACGGCTACTCCATTCTCCACCTGATTAAGAATAATGGATTGTTTGGAGTCGGCTACATCGCTGGTCATTTCAATACCCCGGTTGATAGGCCCGGGGTGCATTATGGTGATTTCCTTTTTCAGGGAGGCCAACAATTGAGTGTTTATCCCGTAAAGCATAGTATACTCCCTCAGGGAAGGGAAATACTTAATGTCCTGTCTCTCCATCTGAATCCGGAGCATAATGGCAATATCACACCAATCAAGCGCCTTGCGAAGATTAAATTCGGCCTTTACTCCAAGGCTGCTGATATATTTCGGCACCAAAGTAGTGGGACCGCATACCATCACTTCTGCGCCCAGTTTTTGCAGGCAGAATATATTCGATAAAGCGACCCGGGAATGAAGGATGTCACCTACAATAACCACCTTTTTCCCCTTGACAATACCATGTTTTTCACGTATGGAATAAGCATCTAAAAGTGCCTGTGTAGGGTGCTCATGGGCACCATCCCCGGCATTGATAATTTTAGCACTAACGTGTCTGGACAAAAAAAGGGAGGCTCCGGCATTTGGATGACGCATGACAACCATATCCACTTTCATGGCCAATATATTGTTAACGGTATCGATAAGCGTTTCACCTTTCTTTACGGAAGAACCAGAAACAGAAAAGTTCACGACATCTGCAGACAATCTTTTTTCAGCAAGCTCGAAGGAAATTTTTGTCCGGGTGGAATTTTCAAAGAAAAGGTTGGCGATAGTAGTATCCCTTAAAGAAGGTACTTTTTTAATCGGACGGTTGATAACAGTCTTGAAATTATCTGCCGTGGAAAAAATCAGCTCAATATCCTCCTTGGTAATATCCTTGATACCAAGCAGATGTTGCGTGCTAAGCTTCGTCATTTGACTTTATTCTGTTTTAGTATAACCAAACCCTGTCCTCCCCATCCGTCTCCTTCCACTCAACTTTAACCTTCTCCGAAGCCACCGAATCAATCGTTTTTCCGACATACTTCGCTTGTATCGGAAGGTTTCGGCTCAGTCTTCTGTCAATCAGCACAACAAGTTCAACATCATTCGGCCTTCCAAAGGCCAACATGGCATCAAGCCCCGCCCGGATGGTTCGGCCTGTAAACAAAACATCATCCACCAGAATTACATTTTTGTCCTCCGTACTGAAATCCAGCTGCGTTGTATTGGGTATCAATTCTTTCTTTCGGAAATCATCACGAAAAAAAGTAACATCAAGGTTTCCGGATTTCAGATGTTTTTTCTTGAGAATTCGCTCCAACTCAGCGCATAGCCTTTTAGCCAGATAAACTCCTCTGGGTTGCAGACCTATTATAACACTATTGGAAAAATCGTTGTGAGTTTCTAACAACTGATAACAAAGCCTGATAATGGTGAGTTCGAAAGCTTTTTTTTCGAGAATCAGTTTAGGCTCCATTTCGAAAGCAAAGATACTTATTATTTAGTTATTTTTGACCTGAATGAATTCCCCAACACTATTTGCGCTTCTGCTTAACTATCCTCTCTGGTTCATACTGTTTTGTATACTTACAGGGGCAATTTATGCAGGTGCACTATATATCCGCGATCAGAAACTAAAAGAGTTCTCTAAGGGAATTATTTATCTGATAACAGCTTCCCGTTTTACTACGGTCAGCCTGATCGCATTTTTACTACTCTCTCCTTTTATAAAGACAATTTCAGTAACAACCGACAAACCAATTATCATACTGGCTCAGGATAATTCAGAATCCATTATACAAACCAAGGATTCAGGGTTTTACAGAACAACATACCCTAAAAAACTGGCAGAACTCATTGATAAACTTAGCGAGAAATACGAAGTTAGGACCTATTCCTTCGGTGACAGGGTTGCCGGAAATTCAACCTTCACCTATTCCGAAAAGCAAACAGACATCTCGGCTTTATTCAACGAAGTAGAAAACCGCTATTCCGGACGGAATGTAGGCGCACTCATTTTAGCATCGGATGGTTTGTATAATAAAGGTACCAATCCGGAATATACATCCTTTAGTCTGAATGCTCCCGTCTACACCATTGCACTTGGAGATACAACGATCAGGAAGGATTTGGCAATTGCTAAAATTACACACAATCGTTTTGCATTTCTGGGTAATAAGTTCCCCGTACAGATCAATATCAATGCCCATCAGCTAAAAGGTACGCATAGTGAACTCGCGCTTAGTAAAAACGGTGAAAGGGTAGTTGAACAAACGATAGACATCAACTCCACAAATTTCAATTCAGTTGTTAATTTGGTCCTGGATGCAAAAGAATCAGGTATTCAGCGCTACCATGTAAAACTTTCCCCGGTGCCGGGCGAAACCAATTTAACAAACAATGAACAGGACTTTTTTATTGATATCCGGGATAGCAGGGAGCAAATTTTGCTGATTGCCAATGCCCCTCATCCCGATATAGCAGCCATTAAAGATGCGATAGAAAGCAACCAGAATTATGAAGTTGAACTTGGTTTCCAGGAGAGTTTTACCAAACCTCTGAAAAAGTACGGTATGGTTATTCTGCATCAGCTGAATGCATCCGCTAAGATTATCACGGATGTAAAAAACTCCGGTTTGCCGGTCTGGTTCATAGGCGTTCCACCCGCATTACTGCCTATGGGCGTTTCAGTACCGGCACCTGGAAATAAGACCAATGATGTGGAAGCCATACTGGTTCCCACTTTTCCTTTGTTTACAATCAGTGATGACCTGCGTAAATTCATGAGGAATTTGCCAGCCATACAATGTCCCTTTGGCAATTACAAGACAGGGACAGCTGCCAATGTATTGGTTTATCAGAAAATTGGCATTGTTGAAACACAGACTCCCCTTTTTGTTTTTAATCCAAATGGAATTCAGAAGACGGCCCTCTTCGCGGGAGATGGATTGTGGAGATGGAGACTGCGTGATTATGCAGAACATGGTTCCCACCTGCTTTTTAATGAACTGATCTGTAAAACAGTTCAATACCTTTCTACCAAAGTGGACAAAAGTTTTTTCAGGGTACTTCATGAAAATGATTTCTATGAAAATGAAACAATAGCATTTGATGCCGAAGTCTACAATGCCAGTTATGAATTAATCAATGAACCCGAAGTAGAACTTTCCATTATCAATGGAGAAAACAAGAAGTTCCCTTTTACATTTACCAGAACTGCCAATGCATATCGCCTGAATGCCGGCATGTTACCTGCCGGTCAGTACAGATATGAAGCAAAAGTGAAAGTGGGCGATAAAACATATCAGGAAAAAGGTGTCTTTAGTGTAACTGCCCTTCAGGTAGAGTTGGTTAATACCATTGCCGACCATCACCTGTTATACAACCTGGCTCACAGGCATGGTGGCAGCATGGTATACCCTAAGGAATTGGAAAAGCTAAATGCATTGGTACAGCAAAGGGAAGACATTAAGACGGTTGCTTATACGACGAAAAAATTGACTGACCTGATTAACGTGAAACTCTTATTTTTTACCTTGCTTGGCCTTCTGACCATGGAATGGTTCATCCGGAAGCATTTCGGGGCTTACTGAAAAGTTCCTCCAGCCCCTTGAGTTCATCCCTCAACCGGGCAGCTTCAACAAAATCCAGTTCCCTGGCAGCAGCTTCCATAGACTTACGTGTCCTGTCAATTACTTTCTTCAATTCATCTTTATTCATAAACTGAATAACCGGATCAGCTGCCATATTGAACTCCTCAGGACCTGTATATACTTTGATTAGTTTTCCCCTGACATTGACTACGCTTGTCCCGAGGATAGAAGCATGATGCCCTTTGACAATGCTTTTTGGAACAATATCATTAGCCAGGTTATAGGCAATTTGCTTTTGCCTTCTTCGCTCTGTTTCCTGTATTGTTTTCTGCATGGATACGGTCATCCGGTCTGCATACATGATTACTTTGCCATGAATATTCCTGGCAGCACGTCCCGAAGTTTGTACCATGGCACGTTCAGATCTTAAAAAACCTTCCTTATCTGCATCGAGGATAGCCACCAGAGAAACTTCCGGTAAATCCAGTCCTTCCCTTAATAAGTTGATACCTATTAGAACATCAAACAAGCCTTTGCGGAAATCCGCCAGTATTTCCACACGTTCCATCGTATCTA
>JABDEY010000060.1 GCA_013286805.1 Bacteroidota bacterium
GTACTGGAGATCACTTTGTCCATATTGGATTCAACAGTAGCAATATTTCCCATGCCAGAAACAATATTCATCACCAAAACGCCCTTACGCCCCAACATACGTATATTGTAGTTGAGTGTATTGGCAGAATCTTTGTCGAATTTAATTTCTTTAGCCCAATGTAATTTATGCGAACTCTTATCATAAAATGGTTTTTTCGCCCAACCGATTAATTCGATCGGCTTATATCCCAGTTTGATGCGTTCGGGATTGTCGGCGACAAACTGTTTTTTCATTTCTTCCAGCAAATCATCGTAATTGGTTTTGCCGGCATCATCATCCATCACATGTCCGCTGGGGTCGTAGGAATAGACAATCGCCCAACCATCAGCATCAAGCATACTTACGTTTCTTGGAACAAGTATTCCAAGAATGTCATTACTTTTTGGATTTCCCCAAAGATCGGATAAAATGAACTCGGCATCTTTTGCATTTAAGAAGGCAAATCCCTGTGGAACAGTTATTGTTGCAAGGTTATCGCCGACCGGTATTAGCCCTGTTTTATAGTCCAGCGAATTGAGCATACTATCACGACTATTGAATGAAGCATACAACGCGGCAGAATCAGCTTCATTTGAATTTGCTGCAGATCCGAAAAGGCAAATGATACTAAAAATTGCAGTGAAGGTCAGACTGTTTTTCATGTGTCCTAATGTATTGAAAATATTCAAAAGTTAAAATGGTAAGCCTATTTTGAAGCCAAGCAATAGCATCAGATAGGTGGAATTTGTATTAGATACCTGATAAGTGGCATTGAAAGTTGAATTATTATTAACAGTAATAACCTCACTGATATTTGCGGAACGCAGAGCCAGGCCTGTATAAATATCTGTCAGCAGGTTGGTATTCCAGAAACTTTGATACTGCAGACCCAGCTTCAGTTGGAAGTCGAGTAAATTATAACCCGGGTGAAAATTTTCAGGAAAGCCTCCGTTGCTATTTGATCCCTTGTTGTGAAAGCCTTCGAAGGAATAAGGCCGGTAGCTTATCATGGGTGAAAGGTAAATTCCATTGATATTGTCTTTGGTCTTAAGATAATATCTGAGTCCTGCTTCTGCGCATGTATGAAGAATGTGTTTGCCATAAGAATTTTTAATAAAGGAATAAGGGTCTTGTGGATCAGAATTGAAAACCTCAAAAATACGATCCTCTGTGATAAAACCCATACCTATTTCAGCATTCAGTTTATCGGCTATAAAAAATTCGTAATTGACTAAATATACTCCACGAAGTACAAGAGAATAATTCCACTTAACCGAATTACGCGTAATCTTTTTGTGTTGTGCGAATCCAAACTGAGAAACAAGCAGGAGCAGCAGTAGTAGAATTTTTCCAATGTATATGTTATTCATTTTTAATTCCGCCTACTTATATTTAATTGCAATTCCGGTAACCAAAATTACATCTGATCCCCATCTATTGGTAGAAGTGGAAAAATGAATGTTAATTACGGCATCTGCTCCGATACCATGAGCCTTCGATTTCAGGTCCACTAACATATCTTTTGCATTCGTAAATTTTAAGGTTCCTCTGGACATTACATAATCAATTTCGCTGTATTCTCTCTTGGGAAGGGTAGAAAAATAGAGAGGAACGCCGGATGAGTTTAATGCTGCGAGGTCAAAGGAGTGTCTGTCTGTTTCAGAGGTCATGGATATAAAGCGTGTATGGATACAGCTACATATGGAGATACAGAGAAAAATAAAGAGGGTAGTTTTTAAAAACCTTTGAGGCATAGGTAAAATTATTGTTTTTATAGCATTAAATACCGGGACTCCTTATTGAGTATTGATAATTTTCATTTCAACCCTGCGGTTCTGTTGCATTCCATCAGCCGTTTCGTTATCAGCAATTGGTTTTGATGATCCATAACCCACAGGTACGAGTCTTTTTTTATCAATGCCTTTGTAATAATAAGGAGCAACATAATACTCTCGTTGATTATTGACAAGGTAATCTACCACGGCATGGGCACGATTCTGAGAAAGCAGGAGATTAGCATCCTCATTACCGGCTATGTCGGTATGTCCTGCAATCTCTACCTGAAGTTTGACATTCTGGGTTAAAATATCGTAGAGATTTTCAAGTTCTGCTTTAGAGCTTTCTTTTAATATGGCATTTCCTGTTTCAAAAAAAACATTCTTCAGGACCACAGAAGACCCGATCTCCACCTTCTGCAAAATCACGTTTCTTCGGATGACGGAAAATTTACTTTGTTGGGGTATGTCCACATTTTCAGAATGAAACAAGTAGCCCTCTTCTTCATAGGATACATTGTAGTTTTTGCCGGTTGGAAGGGATAAATAATAAAGTCCCGAATCACCAATGATTTTGTGAATCTGCAAAATCTTACCTGACATATTGTCCTTTACGATCATTTTTACATCGGGTAACAGTTTTCCTTTCGTGTCACTCACAAAACCAGTGAGGGATACATCCCCTGACCTTTTAGTTTCAAAATTCACAAGTTTTAAACGCGTTTCCTTCTTCAATTCCTCATAAGAAGAGCCGGGCTCTACTTTCAATTCCTCTGTCACAGGGAGATAGCCGTCGGCTTCAAAATCAAGTTTATATGTTTTTCCATTTGGACCAGGATTAAGTACCATAATGTATTTTCCCGTCTTGTTATTGGGTCTTATTTCCTGCACACGTTCTCCCGATTCTTTATCAGTGGCAGTAATTCTTACATCATTTGGTATGCCGGTAGTATGTCCGTTAAATGTTAAATAACCAACCAGCAAAGCAGTGGGGTCAACCACCACATTTTTAATGGACATTTTGAACAGGTCTTCGTCACCCAGGCTTCCTTCCCGGGCAGAAGAAAAGTAGGCTCGCTTACCGTCCGCCGACAGTACGTAAAAGACATCATCTCCGGTAGTGTTGATTGGATACCCCAGGTTGGCAGGTTTGGACCACTTTTCAGCATTTTCATTAATTCCCTGCCCATCCGATTTTTTGGAATAGAAAATATCAAAACCTCCAATACTTCCGGGTCCATTGCTGCTAAAAAAAAGTGTCACTCCGTCTGAGTGGATAAAAGGAGCATCTTCATCGTAAGGTGTGTTGATTGCAGGACCCAGATTAGTAGCCAGACTCCAGTTACCATTGGGAAGCATTACGCATTTATAAATATCACGCCCACCATAACCTCCGGGCCGGTCACTGACAAAAAAAAGGGTTTGACCGTCAGCAGCTACGCAGGCATGCGTTTCCCAGTATTTTGAATTTATGTCTGAACCCAAAGGCAGTGGCTTGCTCCAGCTGCTTCCCTCCAGTTTACTGTATAAAAGATCTCCGCCGTTGGCTGCAGAAAAAATAAAAAGCATATTCCCGTCCGGAGATAACCCAATTGCTGCATCATTGTCCGTTGTATTAATAGGTCCTTCGTCAATCAATGCAGGCTTTCCCCAGTTTCCGTCCTCGGACTTCCTGCTGATATAAATATCCTCATAATACTGTCCGTCCGGAGCTATTTCATCTGTCGTGCCACCGGGTCGCCTGGAGGTAAAAATCAGAGTGGATTCATCCCCATTGATAATGGGGCAGTACTCGGGATACATTGTATTCAGGTTGGGCCCCAGGTTTTCAATTTTCACATCAGCATTGTTTTTTATCAGCTGCATGCCAACATTGCATTGGTCAATCTGAACCTTGATGTCTTTAGGAATGTTTTTTTCGTTCAACATTTGAGCGCAGGATTGAAATTTGAGCTTCGCCTTGTCAAACTGATAATTTAAATGATAGGCCATCGCCAGATAGTAAACAGCCATCTCGGGAACCTGGCGCTCGCTGGCATCGCTCTCCTTATAGTGATCCGTAATATGTTTGGACACCTTTTCAAGATAATGAAGTGCTTTGCTTTTTTCATTCGGAGAAAACAGATAAGCCACCCCTAATTTAAAACGCATGTTGTCGTTCGTGGAATCCAGCTGAAGTGCATTTTGAAAGCTCTTAACAGCTTCAATGTAATTTTTATCCTGGAAGAATTCGTTTCCCTCGTCAAAATATTTACGGTAAGCTTTTACATCATTCTGGGCCAGCAAATTGGCGCTGAGCAACATAAATGCAGGCAGAAAATGGAATTTCATTCTTAGGGAATGGTGGTGTTAATCGTTGCACTGGTTGATACCGTTCCTGAAGGACCGAGGGTAAAGGTAGTACCGGAAGTCCCCAGCCATTCTCCGGGACTACTGAAAGCAGTTGGATTATTAAATGCAGCATTCCCGTTGGCGTCATAAATTGCATAGAAATAATACGTGCCCGGATGCATGGAATTGAACACATAGCTCTTATCCCCGGCAGTTAAGATTACATAACGGGATATACATTTGGTATTTACGGTAGTACCGGAGATAAGGGGTTGGGTTGTGATAATTAACAAGACTTTATTTGCCGGATTGGGTGTGTAGGTTGGCGTGTTAAAATTAAAACTTGCAGTGGTTGTCCCTACATAAGGTTGCACATTATCCGGATAGGGATCGACTGCTGGAGATTGCTGAGGAGCTCCGTAATAGATTGATTCCGGTTTTCCTGTGGTTTGAGAAGCGGGAAATACAAGGGATGAAAAATCTCTGGTCATGATTTTCTGTGGAAAGGAAAATTTGATGACCGCAGGTATGCAGGAAGTGGTATCCTGTCTTGCTGCATTCCAGGACATATGAAGTACAGGAGAAGGTACCGCACCTTCCTTATTTGTATAGGTGTTTATATGTAAACTGTCTGCATTAAAAATAAAATCGGAATAAGCTCTTTTTACCCCCTGCGCGATTTCAGAAAATCTGTAAAATGAACTTGTTGCTGTCTCTGCAACACTGTCTGCCAGAAAGTAAGCAACCCGTGTTATGGATTGAAATTCACCTCCATTTCTTAGCGCCACTTTATATTGATTGGCATATTTAACAATAAAAAGGGAGATAAAAATATTATTTGCCGTATCCAGTTCGTTTTTTGCTGCTATCTGATTCGCAGAAATTGGCCGGAAATCCACAATCCATTCGGGATAGCTTCCAAGGGCTGTAGTTGAAGACAAAGGTCCGTTCCACATGCCCTTTATTTTATTCAGAATTCCAACCCCCAATGTATTACTAATATTTCCTGAACCGGAAGGCGCTGAAGCCGGTGAAACTTCATTGTTCTTGGGCTTGCAGCTGAGAAGGTATATAACTAAGCAGGTTGTTAAAGTCAGGAGATAGTAAATTAATTTTTTCATGTTCAAACATTAATGGATTCAGTTGAAGGTGTTTTCAAAGTTAACATTTCTGTTCAAAACACTTTCTCAAGACTCTGTGCCTGGGGTATTGCTATTAACTCCCGGCATAAATCAGTCCTTCCTATAATACGAGGAGACTTTCCGCCGGATTTTCTGCCAGGTACTTTATAGGGATATTGGAGCCAACTTGTATCTGTTTGCGAATGACAAATTCACTGTTCAGGGTATTTATCCTTCTGGTGTACTTATTGTTGGTTTTGTCCTGATAGGTGTATTCTACAATGGAGTAGATTGGGATGTTATTTACAAGAGCATTCCAGTTTTTATCCACGAAAGTTACTGTACCCTGTGCATCGATTCCGTTTTGCATAATGATTTGGTTCTTCTTGTTTTGTTTAGACCCACGTATTATGCCGGTTAATCCAAGTATGGCAAAAAACAGTCCCAATCCTCCCAAGCCAACGACGATATAGTTTAAATAGTCCCTGGATTCTTCTGCACTAACTACTCGATGATTTACTCTTACTCTCGGGTTGGACCGGGAAACAATAACTCCCACGACAATAAGAACAATGCCAGCAAATAAATAGATTTTCCCTCTCATGATTTCTTTTTGAATGATTAATTAGAAACTGTTCAAATATAATGCAAATGATGAAATAAAATCGAATAGATTCTTTTCGTCCACCCTATAATTTCTGCAAATCTATAAAATACGGTCTTGATTCGATCAAAACATCTTTTCAAGGCTCTGTGCCTGGGGTAGTAAAAGCCGGGCTCCCTTTTCTGTAATCAGCATTTCGTCTTCTAAGCGAATTCCAAATTCTCCGGGAATATATATTCCAGGTTCATTGCTGAACATATTTCCTGTCTGCAACAGCCGTTTGTTACCCCCTACGAGGTAATACCATTCATGTCCATCCATTCCAATTCCGTGTCCAAGCCGGTGCGTGAAGTATTTGTAGCCCGGACCATATCCTTTGTCTGTAATCACTTTCCTGGCAGCCTCATCCACGAGTTCTGCATCCACTCCTGGTTTTGCAAATTTCAGGGCTTCGTTCTGAGCCTGACTTACAATTGACCATACGGTGTTCATCTTTTCTGTAGGTTTTCCGAAAACAGTTGTTCGTGTAATATCAGATTCATAGCCTTCCACAGAACATCCTCCGTCCATTAGCACAATGTCGTTTTCTTTCAGCCGGTTTTCTTTTACCAATCCATGCGGATGCGCAGAAGCTTCTCCGAAAAGGACGAGCGCACCTCCTTGAAAACCCAATGCTGAGAATTGACCGGAAATTATTTTGCCAAATTCTTTTTCTGTCATTCCGGTTTTCAGCTGTTTTACAGAAGATTGGAACACTTCAGCTGTAATGTCATTTGCAATTTGCATCAGTTCAACTTCATGAGCTGTCTTCAGGCTGCGGCATCCTGCAGTAATTACAGTTGCATTCTGAAGCTCCAGAGAAGGAATTTGTTTCTGAAGATTGGCAACAACAAAATAGCGTGTGCTTTCTTCAACAGACATTGTTGCATTCAATAGATTGTTTCGATCCAATAGTTGCCGGATGACCTCATAGGGGTTTTCGTTTTCCTTCCAGGTAAGGAGTTGAGCATTGCCGGTTTGTTCTCTGGCCCTTGATGCTTCAAATTCGGGAGCGATAAAATAAGGTTCACCTTTTAGCGGAAGGATCATGGCAAAAAGGCGTTCGCTGCGCCACCAGTCAACACCGGTAAAATAATTAAGAGAAGTACCGCCTTCAAGAAACAACGCGTCAATGTTGTTTTCCTGCATTAACGACTGCGCATGCTTCATTCGTTGCAATCTTTCTTCTGAAGTAATTGGCTGTATTCGATTCAGGAAAGAATTCTTTGTTTCTTCCGGTAGATCGAATGGAGATCTGGAAAATGAAATCACAGGAGACAAAGCAGTTAGTGCTGCTGCAGCGCCGCAGGTATTTATAAATTTTTTTCTATTCATAAAATGCTGATTGCTAAATAGTTAAATATTATTTTCTTCGTTCTGTGTCGGCCGTCATGTTTTAAATGTAGGAAAAATTAACACTCATAAATTAGGAAAACAGGCCCTTTTTTGTATTTTAGCATAAACCAATAAAAAAAATCTAACCATGACAAAACACAGCCATCACAAAGAAGCTGCTCATCATCATGAGAGAGCTGCTCACCATCACAAACAAGCTCATGCACATCATGAAAAGGGTGATCATGAGAAAGCTGCACATCATGCCCACATTGCGCATGGTCATCACAAACATGCAGAACACCATACGCATGAAGCGGCTAAGAAACATACAGCTCATCACGACAAATAAGTTTGATTTATCCCATAAGGGATAATTAGGCAAAGGGAAAAGCCTTCTCTGATTTATTTCGGGGAGGGTTTTTTTATTTTCCGTCTGCACCAGTTGAATCCCTGCGCATTGGAGTTTTGCTTTTCCAGCCGGCAAATTGCTGATTGACAGTAAAAGAAAGAAATCCGGGAATTGCATACACCGCATCTTCATTTGCATAACGGATATAGGTCATGCCGCTTCTGTTGGAAGGGTTGTAAGAAAACTTGCCAACAACCATGTCATAGGATTTATTACCCGTTGTTGTGAATTTTATTCTTGTTCCGGAAGTGTCAGTTACTTGTAATGTTCCCCAGCTTTCCCGGTCCTGTCCAGCAAGGCTGAGGGGTTTAATTTCTACAAACTGGCCAAGCAGTCTTCTGATTGCAGCAGTATCGGCATCGGATTCTACCTGATCGTATTTTAATTCCCATAGATTCTTGTTTTTCAGAAGTTTCATCTCTTTCCCCTTTTCAACTTTGGGATAAATTGAGATGCTGTTTACAACAGCCGTGTCGATCTGAACAAATACCGGACGAAATGTACTTTCGTCTTTTTTGCCCAGATAGAATTTATTAAACAATACAATCCCTCCAATTACGAGAAGAATAATAATGAGCCAGGTTGTATTTAATTTCTTAAGCATAACTTTCCTCCATTCTTTTTACACGTTGGATCCTTTTACGTTGCATACGTATCATTCCGTAGGCTACAATAAGCAGGACAGGTAGTAAAAAGTTTAAATATTTGTAAAACGTCCTTGTTCCATCCTCTGCAGCATCCAACGGTCTGGAGGTGACTCCTTTGGTGCGGAGCTCAGTCAAGCCTGATTCATCCGAAAGCCAGTCGACTGAGTTAACAAACAGATTCAGGTTATCAGGCTGGAGCTGTTGCATTTGCTGACCCTCGCCGTTAACAGCAAAATCTCCGTTGGCAATCACAACCATTTTAGAGGGGGATTTCCCGTTTATATTCCCCGAGAGTGCCGCACCTATGGTAATGTTGTGCATGGTAAAATCAGCATCCGTCCATTGTTTTTGTAAATTAAAATAGAGGGGCGATTGCTGAACTCCGGCCTTGTTACTTGATTTTACAATAGGGATGAAGCGGACAGAGGAATCACCGGTATAATGCAAAGGGCTTGGAAAACGAAGTATGACTTGTGATAATCCTTTGGTTATAGGGTGCTCATCGAATTTATGAATTAGCAAAAAATACGGAAACTGCAATTGTGTATTAAAGGCAAACTGTCCCTGCTGCTGACGAACACTGACTGCCCCGCAGCTTGCATCAACAATAAACTTGTCTTCAATTTCAATATGGTGTTTAATCAGCCAGCTTTCCAATCCGGTATGCCGGGGTGAGCCACTTGCCTTATTCAGGTCAGTGTTTTCGCGGTTGTAAGTAATAAAAACATTTTTACCAGCACCGACAAATTCATCCAGGTGACGGAGGTGGCTTTCCGGGAAACTATCCTTAGGATCAATAATAAGAAGTGTTTTTATGTTATCGGGAATAGCTGATGAGTCGTTCAGTTTTACAGGTTGAACAGAATACAAAACGGATAAGGCGTTTTGAACCTGCTGAATGGCTTGCATAGAGGGCTCTCCATGCCCCTGCAGAATTCCAACAACTGGTTTATCCACTACTGATAATTTCTTGATACTGGATGAAAGGGAATATTCCATTGCGGCTCCCGGCTGCATAAAAGGGATAGCATCCGTGCGGTCACCCATTTGCAGCTGGGCTCCCAGGTAGGCCTTCTGTTGTTTGACCTGGTCTTTTTCACGTACATTGATCATTACCGGCTGAACACCAGCCTGAGCTGCCTGCTTTTCTAATTCTTCTTTTTCGTTTGGGTTGATAAATTCATATACAATTTTCCCCTTTGACCGGTTGGCATATTCAATCAGCAGTTCTTTAAAATCACGTTTTGTTTTGGCAATGTCCGGAGGAAGGTTTTCGGAAAAATAGGCCTTTACAGTAATAGGCTCTTTGATGGATTTTAAAATAGTCAAGGTAGCATTACTTAAGGTATAGCGTTTATCTGAAGTAAAATCAAGACGGAAGAAATAACTGTCGGACGCTATATTAACCAGAATAATTATACCAGCCAAAAGCAGAAGGAAGCGGTAAAGAGCTTTTTTTGTTTTCATATATTCAATCAGCTAAATTTCTTTTCGACAATGTTGTTTCAGAGAGCACCAATCCCAGGAAGATGATGGAGAAAAAATAGATCAGGTCTTTACTGTCTATCACGCCCCTTGAAATGGAGTCGTAATGGGTGCTCAGGCTGAGGTAACTGAAAAAGGCGCCAATACTTCCGGTAGACCCTGAAGCAATAACATCAAAAATGATGTGGAAAAAGATACCAATTAAAAGGGCAGAGAGAAAGGCTACAATCTGGTTACTGGTTACTGTGCTTGTATAAATACCAATGCTGATATAAGTAGCAGACATTAATATCAGGCCCAGGTAACCTGTCAGCACAGAACCATGATCAACCGGACCCAGTTTCCAGACTGTTAAATAGTAGGGGAGTGTTAATGCCAGAGCAATTAAAATAAGAACCATACAGGCTACGAATTTTCCCACGACTATTTGCCAGTCGCTAACCGATTTCGTTAAGAGCAATTCGATCGTTCCGGATTTATTTTCTTCTGCCATCGTTCTCATGGTTATGGCGGGAATAAAAAAGAAAAGCGTCCAATAGGCTATGTTGAAAAACACCTGCAAGTCAGCTTGATTGCGAAGAAAAATATCCGAGCCATATAACCAGGTAAAAAAGCCACTGAAGCCTAAAAAGGCAACCAGCATGATATAGGCTGTTAAGGAATCGAAAAAAGTGCCCAACTCCCGTTTTGCTATAATCCAGATCTTGTTCATGTATTTATTTTTTCTTTATTATCTGCTGATTATTTTAAAACTGATATTCATTATTCCTTCTTTTTAATATTAAAAAATCCGGGTGAATTTAATTCAATGTCAGATCTCTGAATAAATCTTCGAGTTTAGTTTCAACCGGAGTCATCTCCGTCAGAGCCCAATTATTTTTCACACATAATTGATAAATGGCACGGCGATTGGATTGTTCATTTCTGCTTTGAACTTCAAAACAGTTAGTAAGGCCCCGGATGGGATCTACCATCGCTACCTGTTCGATTTTTTGTAACTGAATAATAATGTCATCGCGATTACCATCTTCAATTCTGACACGCACCAGTTCCCTTCCCTGAGATTGTTTGCGCAGGTTTTCAGACGTGCCGTCAGCTACAATTTTGCCCTTACTGATAATCAGGATGCGGTCACAGGTAGCTTCCACTTCCGGAAGAATATGTGTACTCAGAATTACTGTTTTTTCCTTACCAAGGTCTTTGATCAGTTTGCGGATTTCTACAATCTGGTTCGGGTCCAGGCCGGTGGTCGGTTCGTCCAGAATAAGAATCTTGGGATCATGGATCATGGCCTGTGCCAGCCCCACACGCTGGCGATAACCCTTGGATAGTTCTCCGATTTTTTTGTGTTTCTCCGCATTCAATCCACATTTACGGATCATTTCCCGGATGCGTTCCTGAATTTTATGATTTGGGATACCTTGGATAGCTGCCGAAAATTCGAGGTAGTCAAGGACGGGCATTTCCAGATACAAGGGATTGTTCTCAGGCAGGTAACCGATGAGTTTTTTAATTTCTTCCGGATTATCTTTCACAGAGAAATTCCCGATTCTCGCATCTCCTTCATTCGGGGCGATCAGCCCGGCCAGAATTTTCATGGTGGTGGTTTTTCCTGCACCGTTTGGTCCAAGAAATCCAAGTACCTCACCTGTTTTTACATGGAAAGATATATTGTCAACGGCCTTTTGGTAACCGTATTTCTTTGTGAGGTTTTCGAGTATTATATCCATCTCGCTAATACTGTGCTAAGTGTTATTTAATTTATTTTTAGAAGTAATTATTATATAATCTCAGCAGGCGAAATTATAAAATTGAATAAAATTCCAAAATCCGTTTAACAATTTTTAACAAAAATGTCAGTGGTCCAAATCTTCAGAGACAAGGTGATTTTATTTTAACTGATGATTGCAGGTACTTAATTCATTGCGTGGCCTGCAGGTGAAATTTCTTCTAAATTAAGGAGATTAAATATTTATATGAATTTAATCTCCTGACATTTGAATTTTTATATATTAGCCATTTATTATTATTGCAAAATCCATTAATCAACCGGAAATTCAATGAATAAAAAATTACTCGCGTCTGCAGCAATTCTGTTTTTCTTATTTGTATTCTCTTCTTTAAATTCATTTGCACAACCCTGGATGCAGGCGCCTTACCTTCAGCCGAAACAGGGTACTGTCTCAGGGAAGAGTTCTGTAGCATCCACGGGCTATAGTTTCAAAGAAATTCAAAATGCATTTAATGCCTACTGGCAGTCAAATAAGCCAGATCATGATGATCGTATCCAGGGTGAAGAAGAAGAGGAGGGAATGTCCGGCTATATGCAATTCAAACGGTGGGAAAATTATTATCAAAGCAGGCTTATGCCAGACGGATCTTTGCCGACTCCCGCCTTTCTGCAAAGTGTATATCAACAACAAAGCAATAATCAATCTTCTTCGAGGGTAAAATCTTTAAATGTTGCTAATTGGAGTGCGCTCGGGCCTTATGATACCCCCATTCCAACAACAGGCACCCCAACAGGTTCCGGGGCAGGAAGAATGAATTGTATTACTTTTCAGCCCAATGATTCAAACATTATCTGGGCAGGTTCACCAACTGGTGGAGGGCTGTGGAAGTCTACCGATGCCGGAAAGACCTGGAACCCCAAGGGAGATAATTGGACAAGTATGGGAGTATCATGGATTGCAATTGACCCAATTAATATAAATACGATGTATTTGGTCACAGGGGACCGTGACTGGACCAGTCCATCCTACGGATTATTGAAATCAACTGACGGAGGAAATACCTGGATAACCTGCGCTACATTTTTTCTGAACACCTTTCAAAAAATGAGTAAAGTCATAATCAACCCTGTCAATACAAAAGTTCTAATCATGGCCTCTGATTGGGGTATCTACAAGTCAAACGATGGCGGAATTAACTGGTTTCTTGTTCCCTGCGGCGGTAGTGTCTGTGACGTGGTTTATAAACCGGGAGATACCACCACAGTTTATGCGGTACGTTGGGGCAGTGGTTTTTGGAAATCAACGGATGGAGGAAATAATTTCTCGCAAATTAATTCAGGTGTTCCTGCAAGTGGTCTTGGCCGTGCAATTATTGGTGTAACTCCAGCTAATCCAAGCCTTGTTTATGCAGTTTTTGCTGATAATAATGAGGGTTTTTCTGGTTTATACAAATCGACGGACAGCGGCGATGACTGGTCTACAGTTTGCACTTCACCTAATTTATTGAGCGGTGCCAATGACGGAAGCACTCCAGGCGGGCAAGGCAGTTATGATCTGGCGTTCGCCGTTTCTACCTCCAATGATCAGGAAATGTATGTGGGCGGCCCTCATGTGTGGAAAAGCATAAATGGGGGGGCTACTTTTTCAAATATTTCAATATTTACTTCAGGAGTCAGTTCCGGAACCTGGGTGCATTCCGATCAGCACATGTTTGCTTTTTTCCCAGGCTCAGAATCTTTGTACGCAGCGAATGATGGTGGAATTTATAAATCCACGGGTCAGGGGAATATTTGGACAAAAATGAATACGGGGATTGCAAACACCATGATGTATCGTGTTGGGAATTACCAATACGATCCGGGCGTTATGATTGCCGGACTGCAGGATGAGGGAACCTATAGTTTAAGAAGCGGAGTCTGGGCCGCAAGTATGCTGTCTGACGGAATGGAATGTTTTATTGATTATAAGAATTCCAATGTTATGTATTATGAATGGCAAAACGGGGGTTTGTTGAAATCTACCGATGGTGGGAATACTTATTATAATATTAGTCCTGCCGGAACACAGAATCCAAACTGGCTAACACCTTACCTGATGCATCCTGTTAATTCAAATGTAATTTATGCCGGATATTCTGATGTTTATCAAAGCCTGAATGGTGGAAATACCTGGAATGCAATATCCAATAGTTTAACCGGTGGGGTTAGCTTGCAGTTTATTTCAGTTGATAATACAGGGAATACAATTTACGCAGCAACAGGCGCTAAATTATTTATAACAACCAATGCAGGAAGCTCCTGGATGGATATTACCGGCACCCTTCCCGTTGCCAATCAGGTTATTACCCGTATTTATTCGAATCCCTCAAGCCCTTTAAATGTATGGGTTGCGTTAGGAGGTTATGTCAGCGGGCAAAAGGTATATTACTCCGGCAACGGTGGAGTAACCTGGGCTAATATTTCAGGGACGGCCCTGCCAAATGTTCCGGTCAACGCTATTATAATGGACCTAAACAGCACAGACCAGACCTTATACATTGGAACAGATGCAGGTATATATTACAGAAGTAATTCGACAACTGACTGGGTAGCTTTTAATACAAATCTTCCATTTATAGGTGTGCGTGACCTTAGGATTAATTATAAGACAGGTAATATGCAAGCAGGAACCTGGGGTCGGGGTTTATGGCAAACGCCAATTCCTACTTCTCTTACACCCCCTTCCCCTTTGCCTTGCACAAAGCAGAATTATCAGGTTCCAGGAAGTTTTGCAGGCTATGCTCCGGGCTGGGGTTATGTATCCGGACAAAACGGGAGCGGATGGAATGAGTTTGCTCAAATGTTTACTCCGGATGGGTCTTATACGCATATAATGGGCGCAGCTTTTGATTTCGCCCAGGTCAAGACCAGTAGCCCCGCTACCGCCAGGGTGACTGTTAAAATCAGGCTAAGTGATGGACCGGGCGGTGCACCTGGAACAATTCTGGCCTCCAAGGACATTTTATACACCCAGTTTTTAGCCGACTTTACCAATAGCCTTACTGCAAGCATGACTTTTGATAATCCTGTTCCCGTACCCACAACACCTTATTTTATTGATTACCAGATTTATTATACGGGCACTGATACGATTGCTTTTAAATACAATGCCAATATTGCAGCTATTAATCATGGCTGGATTTTGAACAACAATGTCTGGCAAACCTATTCTGCAATATATGGAGGAGCAAAATCTGATTTCGCGCTTTATGCTGTTACGGGTTCCGTACCGAAAGCTTCTTTCAGTGCGAGTTCGGGAAGTGGCTGCCCTGGAAGTACTATCAACTTTAACAATGCAAGTACCAATGGCAATTCCTTTCAGTGGACTTTTACAGGGGGAACGCCTTCCACTTCTACTTCAGCCAATCCTTCTGTCACCTATGCAACTGGTGGAACATATGACGTTAAACTGGTTGCTTATGGTTCCTGTGGTGGAGCTGATTCAATCACCAAAAGCGGGTTTATAAATATAGGTAAACCTG
>JABDEY010000061.1 GCA_013286805.1 Bacteroidota bacterium
CTAAGCATCCTTGCATTAATTGTGTTTGTTTTCTTTTGTCTTCAATTTATTCTCCAGTTAGTCACTACCATTATTATTTCAGACCAGCAACCGGCTAAAGCTTCTGCCTTAAACCTGGCAAGCAGTTTATTTTCACTGATCATTATTTTTATCCTGACCAAGACTACCCAGGGGAATTTACTTTATTTAGGCTTAGCGTTGGGTTCGGCACCAGTCATTGTCCTGGCAGCATCCAGCATTTATCTGTTCAGGGGAGAATTCAGCTATTATGCACCTTCCCTGAAATTTGTAAAGTTTTCCTATGCAAAAAACCTGATGAACTTAGGATTGAAATTTTTCCTGATACAAATTGCGTCACTCATTCTGTACCAAAGCAGTAATATCATTATTGCCCAGTTATTCGGGCCGGCAGAAGTTACCCCTTATAATATTGCCTATAAATACTTTAGTGTTGCTCCGATGATTTTTAATATCATCACGGCGCCTTTATGGAGTGCCTATACGGAAGCCTATGTCAAACAAGATTTTAACTGGATCAAAAACAGCATGAAAAAAATGAGCTATATGTGGGTGGTTTTAGCTCTTTTTGTGATTGTCATGTTATTTCTGTCCAACAAAGTATACTCTTTATGGGTAGGGGAGGGTGTCACCATTCCATTTATTTTATCATTGGCGTTAGCTTTTTATGTCATTATAAATACCTGGTGTGGACTATTTTCACAATTTCTCAATGGTGTTGGAAAGATTAAGCTACAATTATACAGCGGTTTGTTCGGGGCTGTGCTAAACATTCCACTTGCCGTTTATCTGGGTCATAATGTGGGTGTTTCGGGGGTTGTTTTTTCTACCTGCATCCTCGGAATGACCAGCGCCATCTGGTCTCCGATTCAGTATTACAAGATTATTCATAACAAGGCAAAAGGTATTTGGGCCAGTTAATACTACGTAGATAGATGACAGGTGATATTAAAAAGCTTAAAATTCTGCATATTTCCAGGTATGATTCCAAGGCTGGCGGAGGTGCCGCATTTAGAACCCATTTCGCGTTTCTGGAAGCCGGTTATTTCTCCAGGATATTAGTGAGGGAAAGTGCTTACGACAAAGGAGAGACCATTTACAGGATGGTGAGCGCAAGGAAGATCACTTACCGAAGGGTAAAGAACAAAATCATTGCTTTATTCAAACGGCTAGCTGGCTTGGCTGTAAAAACGGATCCCTCTTTCCATTTCCAGGGCACATCTGAGAGTAAGCTTATTTTTACAACCAGTGAATTATTATCTAAAATCCCTTTCAAACCAGATGTGATCATCCTCTATTTTGTAGATTACTTTCTGATCTACCAAAACGTATTTGAGCTTTATAAAGCTACAGGCGCCAAAATTTATATCTATCCAATGGATATGGGCCCCATTACCGGAGGCTGTCATTATGCATGGGATTGCCTGGGGTATCAGGCAGACTGCAAAAACTGCCCAGCCATCCTGAACTCCAGGTATAAGTCTATTGCTAACAATAACCTGGCTTTAAAGAAAAAGTATATTGACCAAACCAATATTAGTATAATTGCCGGGGGAGTATGGATCAAGGATGCTATTTACAAAAGCTCGTTATTTAAAAACAAACCATTGCGCTGGCTAATGCTGCCGATTGATTCAGCAATATTCAAGCCACTTCCGTCCGAAATTTCCAGAAAATATTTTGGCTTAGACCTGAATAAAAAAATTATTTTTTTCGGAGCACAATCTTTGAGTGAAAAACGTAAAGGAATTGTTTACTTATTGCAATCACTGGTCCTTTTAAAAGCCCTTGTCGCCAACACGAAACTGGAGAACAATATACAATTACTGGTTGCAGGAAGATCAGATACTGATTTCTTAAAAGCCCTTCCATTCCCGTACCGTTTTGTAGGTCTTCTGGATAATAATGAAGAATTACCTAAGGCCTATAATGCGGCTGATGTTTTTGTTTGTCCATCAATCCAGGATGCAGGGCCAATGATGATCACAGAGGCTCAATTGTGCGGAACTCCTGTCGTGTCATTTGATATGGGGCTAGCCCAGGATCTGGTAAATGAGAAAACAGGATATAAAGCAGCCCTGCATGATGTATCAGAATTTGCTGCCGGAATAAGACAGGTGCTTATGATGGAGGAAAAAGCACACTTTGAAATGAGAAAAACCTGTGTTTCTTCAGCCACGGGAAAGGTCTTTCTAAAAGGCATTGTAACCGAATTTGAACAAATCTTTAAAGAAGACTTAGCGGATGTTGAAGAAAGGCGTTAATATGGTATGTCTCATACGAATCAACAAGGGAAAATCCCTCTCTCACCCAATTTCTCTGAACTGCATAATTTTGCAATTGTGTAGATACGATCATTCTCTTTAGCCCCAAATTAGAAAAATAGGATTGCGTAAAGCGCATCATATCTGAATAAATCTTTTGTCCTGAAAAACCGGGCATTATTCCATATAATACACCGACGCACTCTTTTGTTTCCTTACTAAAAGAGCATGTTGCAAACCCTGCAATAATGTCATTTTTCTTTACATACCAGGAAATTTTGTTATTCGTCAATCTGGTATGCGAAAGGGCAAACTCTAAATAGCCTGCGGTAATTTTTTCTTTATCTAAAAACGGGTTTGAAAAATAATGATTCTGATAATCCTTAAATATCTCCGGGATCATTTCTTTCATCGGGCCACTATTAGCCTCAGTAATTATTTCAAAAGTCAGATCATTTTTTATTGCTGAAATAGCGTGAGAAGTCAAATTCGCAGAATAATAAACCAAACTATCTGCATGCAAACAATTAAATCCCAAAGTCGTCAACTCATAATGAGCAGGCTTACTGCTACTGTGCATCCTCACCATCAAAATATCAATCTGATTGGAGAATATGATACTCTTTAGCTCTTCAACATTAAACTCATCTATCTGTCCCCTATAGATATTTAAATTAAATCTATTGCTTTCAAGTGGCGAAAAATCAATTGGTTTCATGCTGTAAATTTAATCATTAAGTTTGATGTAATGCTTCTGTAAAAAGCGCTAAATTTGTTAGCGCACAAAAACTATAGAGTCAGATCAAATGATACCATTCAACAAACCATATTTAACAGGAAAGGAAGTTCATTATTTGTATCAGGCAGTGCATTCCGGTAAACTATCAGGAAATGGAGTTTTTACCCAACAATGCCATGATTTCTTCCAAAAGCGTTATAATTTTAAGAAGGTTTTGCTAACGACATCTTGTACTACAGCAATTGAAATGGCTGCACTTTTGATTGATATAAAGCCTGGAGACGAAGTTATTATTCCATCTTATACTTTTGTTTCTACCGCCAATCCATTTATTCTAAGGGGCGCAAAAGTAGTGTTTGCAGATAGTTCAAAAGCTCATCCCAATATTGATGTAAGTAAATTGGAGGGATTAATTACCAATAAAACCAAAGCAATAATACCAGTTCATTATGCCGGCATGGCTTGTGATATGGACGAAATTATGCGAATCGCAAAGAAACATAACTTATTTGTAATTGAGGATGCGGCTCAAGCCATAGATAGTTTTTATAAGGACAAGCCATTAGGCTCATTAGGTCATTTTGGTACATTTTCCTTTCATGATACTAAAAATATTATAGCAGGGGAGGGGGGTATGTTAACAATCAATGATGATCGATTCTTTAAAAGAGCTGAAATTATCTGGGAAAAGGGAACAAATCGATCTGCTTTCTGGAGAGGTGAAGTAGATAAATATGGGTGGGTGGATATAGGGTCGTCTTTTTTACCTTCTGAATTAATTGCAAGTTTTCTATTTGCGCAATTGGAAAATTTAGATAGAATTCAGGAAAAGAGAAAAGAATTATGGAATTTATATTATGAACTTCTTAAACCACTTGAAGATGATGAATTAATTTTACTTCCTAAAGTTCCCGCATTTTCATCCAATAATGGTCATATTTTCTATATTATTTGCAATTCCCTTGAGGAACGAACCAACCTTATTGCGTATTTAAAAAATCATGGTATTTATTCTGTATTCCATTATTTATCCTTACACAATTCTCCATTTTACAAAGACCAACAGAATGGAAAGGAATTAGTTAATTCAGATTTCTATACTGACAGATTATTAAGATTACCCATGTTTTTTGAGTTAACAAATTTTGAAATAAATAAAATTGCGAAATGCATAATTGAATTTTACCATACGCCTAAAAGTCCGAAAAACAAATTGTAGTTTATGTAAGATTATATAACATTATCTTCTTTTCTTAAAACAATATTTAGAACAGTCATAAAAATAATTTTCACATCAAGAAGAAACGACCAATTCTCCATATAAAATATATCCATTTTGATACGTCTCTCCATCATTGATGGAGTAAAAGTTTCTCCCCGATATCCTTTTACTTGTGCAAGTCCGGTTATCCCTGGTTTAATAAAATGGCGAATCATGTATTTCTCAACCGAATCTTGATATTTTTCGTTTAACCACAATGGGTGAGGTCTTGGCCCTACTATACTCATTTCACCTAAAAACACATTTAGAAACTGTGGCAATTCATCTAAACTGGATCTTCTTAAAAAGGCCCCAATTTTAGTGATGCGGGAATCGCCCCTGGTAGCCTGAACAAATTCTTCTTTGTCCTTAAAATACATGGATCTAAATTTATAACAGCCGAAATGATAATTATCCAGACCTGAACGCTTCTGCTTAAAAAAAATGGGTCCTTTTGAATCCAGTTTGATACAAATTGCAATTATCGGAAACAACCAGGAAAAAATAAACAAAAACACAAAAAGAGAAAATAGAATATCGAATAGTCGCTTAATAACCTTATTAATATCATCATCTAATGGGATAGATCGAAAAATATAAACCGGTATGTAACCATAATAATCAATTTTAAGGCTTTTAAAATTAAACCCAGGTGGATTAAGTACAAATTTCAATCTCAAAACTTCTTTTTCTGTGTAATCAATTAGACAATTAAGTTGTTCTATATTAAACTCAGACGCTGAACAATAAATTTCATCAACGTAGTTTTTAACACAGAATTCCTTCATGTCAGTCAAATATTTATCAAAGCCATTTGGGTAATCTTTTAAATCACAAACCTTCAATAGCCTATAACCATGTTCAGGATGAACATTAAAAAATTCGACAATATCAGTTGTTGCATCGTTTATACCAGCCAATATAACTCTCCGGTAATTGTGGCCCTTTTTACGCAGAACTCTTAAAAAAATGGTAGCCGATAGTCTCCAAATAATTATTGCGAAAGCAGTGATTGCAATAAAATAATAAAGTACTATTTTAGAAAGGTCAAAATTAAAAAGAACTACATTTAATGCCTGGATACTTATAAAGTAAAAAGCTAATAGACGAAATACATTCCCTATAACTGCAATAACCGTTTGAACGCGATAGAGTTTGTATGCTTTAAGAATTGAAATAGCAATTATCCATGAAATATTAATTATTAATTGCAGTATTGAAAAATGATCTGAATTGTATCTATTAAATCCCTGAAATTGAAGATAATAGGAAAGGAGAAATACCAGATTTATTATCAGAATATCTCCAACAAAGTATACCGGCTTAATGATTCTTGAATGTTGGCCTGCCATATCAAATAACAATAAAGGTACAAAACAAATGGCTTTGGTAAATTGGATTAGTACTAACTACTGATGAGTAATTGTCTTATAATATATATTATGTTAAATAGCCGCACAAGTATTGAAATGCCAACCCGCGCCTCCCGCTTTTGTGTTAATTGTGTATTTTTTTCCCACCTTCGTAATCCTATGGTTAAAAAAATAGCATTCCTATACTGTATTCTTATTTCTTTTTCGACTTCTGCCAAAACAGAAAGTATTTTCAGAGATACGATTTTTATTTCTCTAAGTGACTCTGACTTTCAGGCGATGGAGCGCATGAGAAAAGATATCCTCCTGCTTGGGGATAAGCAAAATACTCAACTCAAGCGGAAAGAGTACCAATCCTACCTTACTTGTCAGGTAAGCTATAATGGATTAAATTTTAGTTCTCAAATTCGGATGAAAGGAGACAGAATGATTCATTATGAGGATGGGGACGTTTCTTACAGGGTAAAATTGAATGGAAGTAGTGGTATAATGGGCATGAAAAAATTTTCACTTCAAAAACCAAGGTCAAAAAATTATTTATATGAATCATTTTTTCACAAGGCACTGATAAGGGAGGATATAATTGGCCTCAGGTACATTTTTATCCGCCTTTTTATCAATAACAAAGACGTAGGTATATATGCAATGGAAGAGTTTATGGACAAAAAACTCATTAAGCACGCCAAAAGAAAGGACGGGCCTATTTTACACTTTAGTGAAGATATAAGCGCGGAAAATCTTAGTCTTATGGAACCTGAAGTATTTGGAAAAGCACCTGCAGACAAGGAAGGAAAGGCCCGTGATAAAAAAGCGTTAAAGCTTTTAGGGGATTTCAAGAATAAAAAAGTAAAAGTCAGTGAGACGTTTGATATACAAAGGCTTGGAACTTTTTTTGCATTGACGGATATTCTTGGATTTCATCATGGAGCAGTTGCTAAAAGTCTCAGATTTTATTATAATCCTGATTCGTCCAAGTTTGAACCTATTGGTTTTGATGGCCATTATGGAACCGAAAATGGAATATATATATCGGCTGAATTAGGTATTAATCCTAATGCAGAATGGTTTTACTATTTTTATAAAGAGTGGTTTTCCATTCTTTTTTCCAATCCAAAGACCTTTGATGGTAGCTTTTTTTCAAGCTATTTACGTTCCCTTAAGAGGGTGTGTGAAAAAAAATACCTTGATAAATTGTTTGCCGATTTGGATTCTGAAATGCAAAGCGAAATGGAATTATTAGCCACAGACCTAAAACCTAACCTTGCCGATCATATTTTTTCTTTTGGTCCGGATACATTTAAATTTTCTAAAGTACGAATTTACGAAAGACAGGCAGCAATCCGGGAACTGATTAGTCCTGTCAATAGGATTAAGGCGATCATTTTAAAACATAGTAAAGACAGCATTACAATTGGCATAAGGAATACCGAACGTTTACCTGTAGAATTTCTTTCTATTATCTGTGATGGTAAGAGAGTAAAGATTCCCCCCTACTCCATTTTACCTGCCAATAACTGGGTTTCAGATACCCTGTACAGTCCATTAAAAGTTTCTGTACCACACTACAATTCAAAGAAGGAATTGAAAATTGAATACTGGGTGCAAGGGCTGGATGATATTAAAACAGAAAATGTGACTTTAGATTCTTATGGAACAATTCGTGATTCCAGCCTGATTGTGAGTGATACTAAATTTTATAATAAATGACAATTTGGCAAGAGTCTTTCAGAAAGTCAATCGTATCTACTGATGCTCTGGTGATTTCCAATCCTGTTCGTTTTCTCAAATCCTCTAAGAGCAAGGAATAATTTACCGGTTTTATCATCTCTATATTATCGTATGAAATAGTTTTGGATTGATCCCTCGCTTTTAGCAGCAAATTACTATCCAATAAAAATGCAATCAGGAGAATAATTAGATTAATAACTAAAAGGTCAATAAAAGTTCCTTTGGCTACCGCATTAATCAGGCCGATAGCTATGACAAGAAAGAGGTAAGTCATGTCTTTTGCAGAAAGTCCTTCTGTTCTAAACCTTAAAACGGAGAATACAGCAAACATTCCAAAGGCTGTTCCGATAGAAAGATCCACCTTGCTAAGCAGAGATGTTAACAAAAAAACAACTGTGTTGAAAATAAAGAAAGTGTGAAAAAAACCAAGTTGCCTGGTTGCCGGAAAATAAACCAGGCGTATGACCAGGAAAGTGAAAAATAAATTCAGCGCAAGGCGAAGGAAAAACCTGAGCGAAAGTTTATTCATTTGAAACTGCAAAAAATCAAGGTCACTGTCTTTCTTTTTTTTCTTCCCTTTATCCATACTGTCTTCTTTGTTATCATCCTCCACAATAGCGGAGGTAGTTGCAGTGGGCAACTCCTCCCGGGCAAAGGAAAGTCCGGAAGGCAGAAATAATATTAAAAAAAGAAAAAGTTTAAACCAGGATCGACGTGTTATCATAGCAGAGTTTTTTCAGTGAAACAAGATTTTGTTTAAAATTATTTCTCCTGATATTTTTGGAGAGTATGCTGATACCCAGGCAGTATTTACTCAGAGAATTCTGTCTTATTTGTTTTTGTTTCATATAATTGGTGAAAAAGGATGCATGGTCTGGCTTGATCTGCTTCAGTTCCGCAATCACCAACTGAGGCAAGTTCAAACTATTTTCAGTGCTTTTAAATTCCAGGCAAACATCAATGGTTAGCTTCTCGGGTATTGTTTTGTTGACGAATGTGATTCTGGAAAAGTTGTTCCATAAAACAGGATGTACTTGTTCCGGCAAATAAGAAGTTTTTTCTTTCAGCATAGTGACTGTTTCGTTATCCATGAAAACTCCAGAAATAGATCGTTTCAACCTGCTTTTAATTGTTCTTCCTTTATTGTTTTTTAATTTGATTTCAAAAAAACTCATTTCAGAATCAATGTAATTTCGAAACCTTATTTTGTTGCGGTTCACATGACCAAAAAGATGCTTGTGATAAAGTTGAAAATCAGGGGTATCAAAATAAATGGTTTCATATTTATTAATTCTTAATCCTTTCACTTCTAAAACCCTGTAGTGACACCTGATATTTTCTAAAATACCAGCAAGCTGATCAAATCTGAACACAAATTTTGTGTCCAGGCGATTGAGCAGGCTGACTCTGTCCATTTCTTCCAGAGTAACCGGATCAAAGTTTCTCAAAGTACTTAAAAGTTCATTCATTTGATCGTTTATTCACTCGCTCTTAACATATTTTTCATAAACGTATTTCTTAATAGAAATTAATACATTCTTGCCATCGAACGTTTTTTTTTCTGCCTTATAGCCTTCAGTATTATAGGAAAAAAACATTTTTTTTATCAAAAGACCATTCCAGTCGTATTCTGTTTCTTCTGTTTTTGCGCCCTCCGGATTGTAAGTATAGGCTAATTTGTAATTTATTTTTTCTTTTTTCTTTAATTCAGTATCAAAATGGGTTTCTTCAATTTTGTTACCCCTGGAATCAAAACTTGCCGTTTCCTTTTGTTTGACAGTACCATCTGCGTTAAAATGCGTTTCCTCAATCATTTTACCCCTATGATTAAACAAGATATATGTTTCCTTGTAAGTTGTTTCCTTACCGTTTTGGTTAACTGTAGTCCATTCAGTAATTGTTTTGATTTTAGATTTTTTACTTTCTTTTTTATTCTGAGCGAAAATGTAACCCGGTAATGTCACAATAAGGAACAGCGTTTTAAAATTCATTTTTTATTTTTTTAACATTAATCTATCGTAACTCTTGTTGTACTTTGGTAACTGATCCAACTTAATTTCCGGAAAATCCTGCAGGATTTGTGATTTTATCTCTCCAATTATTTTTTCCATTTGTCTGCGTCCAGCCAAATCTGCATTGGTAAATTCAATTTCGTTGACTTCAATTTCAACCTCTATGAAATTGCTATGTTGATCATTATATTCTGCGGTAACCTCATCAAGTGATATTCCATAAATTGTAGCTTCCCCTTTATTTATGCAAATTCGTTTTCTATTTTGATTTACAAGGACAGTTGGCTTCAATGAGTATGCATCTATGTTCAGTAATTTCAACTTTTCGATTACTTCCGAGCGGTCCTTTCTCTTAATCAGTCCTAAAAAAGAGTGGCCATCCTCTGCTGATTCCTGAGTGTTATAATGAGCAACGTGATATTTATATTCCTCACGAGTCAGGTCATCTCCGTTTGCGCTGCTGATTTTAATCTGAATTAGTTCCCTGTTGTTTTTCCTGTTATTGCTGTCGCTTAAAACTTTCCGGGTGCGGTACCTTATTCCGTTTTTCCCTGAGAGAAGCTGTAATTGATTATTGTCGAAATAGATGTCTTTGAAATATTCGTCTGAAATAAGTACGTAAAAACCAGAATCTGAACTTTTAAGGAACAGTTTGTTATCGGAATACTTGTCTTTTAGGTATTTCCAAACGGTATCTAGTTTTGATGCTGGAATGGAAAGTTTGTACTCTGTTTCAATCCTTTTTTGGGAAAATAATGGCAAACAACATAGGATGGCCAGGATTATGCTGATATAATGAATGGTTTTTACCGACATAGGAGCTGTAAAGTTATAAAAATAGCCTGCCTAAATCCGGATAAAGCAAATCCAGCCATTTTATAAAGTTCAGTTCTGAGAATGCAATGCAACTTTGTTCCCTTCTGTGTCAATAAAGAAAGCCATATTGCCTATCTGGTCGCTGATCTTTGTCTTGGGCATAACTACCTTTCCTCCGGCTTTTTCGATTTTGGCCAATACATTGTCCATTGCTGGGTTAGCATTCAGATAAATTACAGAACCTTCCAGACTTGGTTTGTGATTAGGGCTCTGCGCTAAGCATCCATAAGCTTTTCCTGATCCAGGCTCACCTGGGAAACCTGCCATTTTCATGCCGGCCATTTCCATCATTTCCATTTTAATTCCAAAAATATTTTCATAAAAACCCTTTGCACGGTTAATATCAGTGGCAGGAATTTCAAACCAATTAAGTGAATTTGCTTTTGTGTCCATGTTCGTTAGTATCTAGTTAATTGTTTTATCAGTAAATTACCCTTGCAAAAATAGGAATTAAATAATCTTCTTACCTCAACAAGGTAATATTGCCTTTCCTGTCTACTTCCTGTCCGTTGTTCAAAGTTGCTTTTAAATAATAACCATAAACTCCTGTATCAGAAAGTTTACCATTAAACAAACCACCCCAACCATTGCTTGTATTTTCAGTATAAAACACCCTTTCTCCCCAGCGGTTGAATATCGCAAAATAAAGTTTTGCTATGCATGTCCCTCTTACAAACAAAATGTCATTCTCCCCATCGCTATTTGGGGAAAAGGCTGTTGGGACAAAAATTTCAGTGCAGTTTTCATCAAGCGTAACTGTTACAGTTGAGGTTTCAATACATCCGGCGGCATCCACCACCGATACTGTATAAATAGTTATGGGTTGTGTTGGAGATGCTAAAGGGTTCGAAGTTGTGGAACTACTTAAAGTGGAAGATGGGGCCCAGGAATAGGTGGCTGTTACCGGTCCGGTTGGGTTCCCTCCTATCGTTACCCCGGTTCCTGAAACGGTGGTTTTATCCGGTCCTGCAGAAACGGGAAAAGAAGGATTAACTGTAATGGCTATACTTGCTGTTGAAGTACAGGAATTTGCATCTGTTGCGGTAACTGTATACGTTACATTGGCCAAAGGAAATGCTATAACAGAACTTCCGGTAACAGATTCTAATCCACGGTTTGGTAACCAATTATAACTATTAAATCCACTGGAACTCAGTATCGTTGAGTCCCCCTGACATACAACGGTTTGATTACTATTAATAACAGGTGTATTTACTGCAATTTGAACAACAGTTGCAAATGTAGTAGTAGTACACCCTTTTGCATCGGTTACAGTAATGGTATAAGTTCCTGATGCGAGATTTGAAATCTGCGTTGCGAGGTTGCCTGTTGAAGAGGTGACACCATTGCTCCAACTGTAGAAATAGTCTGGTCCGGAGCCTCCTGAAATGAGCGCTTTTACTGCCCCGTTTGTCAAACCACAAGTTGCATCCGTCGCAGTTGAACTTACCGACAAGCCTGAACTGCCCCCAATCATGGCAGTCTGTGTTTGAGTACATCCTTTGGAATCAGTAACTGTTACTATATAGGACCCTGGAGACAAATTCGTTACTGTCTGACCTGTCCCTCCGCCAGGAAGCCACGAATAACTAAACCCCGGTAATCCTCCGCTTACAGTTACTGAAACCTGCCCGTTTGCGGTTGAGCAGGACGCAGCAACAGAAGCGGTATCAATCTTTATCTGAGGAGGAGAAGTGAGAACTACAGTTGTTGTAGCCAGACAACCCGAGTGATCGGTGACGGTCAGAGAGTAGGTATTAGCTGCAAGAGACAAAGCTGTGGAATCAGTACTCCCACTTGACCAGGAATAACTATACGGCCCGGTGCCACCTGTCGGGGTAATTACAATAGTTCCTAAAGCCTGTCCAAAACATGTATTGTTTGTCGGAGTGACATTGGTCAGGTTAAGCGCTGTTGGTCCTGCTCCAACTGTTGTTGACTGGGTAGTTGTACATCCTAGTGCATCTGTTACGGTTAAAGCATAATTTCCTGCTGCAACGTTGGTAAGTGTAGCAGCAGTGGATCCGGAGGTCCAAGAATACGTATAGGAAGGAAGCCCTCCGCTTAAAGTCACCGTAACGTTACCACCCGCCGAACAAGTCGCATTTGCAGGTGTCAAAGAACAGGTAAATGGTCCGCTTACCGTTACCTTTAGAGGAACCCGGAAGAAACCGGGGCAAGTACCAATGTAATACGTGGTTGTCTGCAATAATACCGGTGTTGTAAAATTTGCACCGGTACCTAAAGCAGATCCACCCGTAATTGAATCATACCATGTTATAATTGTTCCGGCTAATGGAGTGCCGGTTAAGGTGGCGGTCAGAGAAACCGATCCGTTTCCGCAAATGGCCGTATCACGTGTAGTGATATTAAAATTCGTGATGCTTTGATTCATCAAACCATTCGCTCCACTAGTTGCTCCATTGGGAGGAAATAACTGCCCTGCCTTATTCATTAAAGGGCTATTGGTTGTGCCGTTAACTCCTCCGATTACCTGTTCAACAGCCACTCCTGCATTGATAGCAATATACCCGCCGCCACCTCCTCCTCCCGGACCCTCCGCCTCATTTTGATCCCCGGATAATGCGCCATTAATAAAAACCTGATTGCCACCGCTTCCACCGTTGGCGTTGATAGTTATCCCGCTTACAGTTGAATTTATTATAATTGCTCCTCCTGCGCCCCCTCCGCCAGATCCATCATTGCCAGTCACTGTTAATGCTGTGTTAGGAGCACCTTGCGCATTTTGGCCAGCCTGCCCATTTGAAAGAACTTCTCCGGAACCTGAAACTGTTCCGTAACAAAGTAAATAGACCAGTCCACCACCACTTCCACCCGATCCAGGGTTTTTGTAGGGGGAATTACCCTCGCCGGCACCGCCGCCGCCGCCAAAGTATACATTGCCAGTTGTATAATCCAAAGGCCTTCCGCCTAATCCACCATTATTACTTCGCTTATCTCCACCCCATGCAGTATTTCCCGGTGCAGTGGTTAAAGGGTTGTTTGGAGTTCGCCCCCATTTATACCCTCCTCTCCCACCTCCTGTTGAGGGGGTTAAAGGCACCCATGCACCCTCAAGTGCCCATGCCTGGTTATATGCCGGATTTGTAAGTCCACGCCCATTCCATAAAAGAGGATTTGCATTTCCTCCGTTTGCACCTCCTCCACCTCCGGCCTGAAAAGCACAACCACCCCCACCTCCATTTGCCATTGCAGCACTTCCGTATTGCCCGGATTTAGTATCATAAACTGAATCATATCCTGCAATGCCCTCACCTTTCTTTGCCGCATAGGTATTATTCGTGGTGCCCATATTATTTGAACTTGTACTGCCAGCATCAAAAGCAATTGCACCTCTGAATCCCAGACCGGAAGCATTAATACTTCCCCCTGTATTAATAACCGTATTTAAACTTACTTCGATCACGCAAACTCCACCGACAGTTCCATTCCAATTTTGGGTGGTCATAACGCCTCCATTATTGACAGTTAAGGATGTATACCGTGGCACTCTCACGACCTGAGTTCTTCCTGAATCTGCAAGGAAAGCTTTAGTCATTGGGCATGTTAATGCGATTGTTGTACTGCCTGAAACCGCTTGAACCTCTGCAAATTCGTAGGTCCCGGTTCCGTTATAAGCAAGCACCTCACCCTGACTGCTATCTAGCGGAGATCCTATAATCCCTAACAAACTGCCATTTATCCAGGCTCCCCTTGTTTGGTAAATAAACAGTAAATCTCCAGCAGCCAGCGCAGCAGGAAAGCGATTATTTATGTTAAGTGAGTTTGCGCTTACCTGAATGGAAGCATCTCCTATTTTAATGTTAGCAGTAAGATCAATGAATTCGTTTACTATAGTGTTTCCTGCAACAACCTTGACCCCATTTTTACCGCGTTGAGCAAAAGCTGTCAGGGATAAAAGGAAACACACACTGGCAACAATGAAATTGCGCATTATAAAATAAAGTAATAGATGGCCATATAAAACTGGCCTTTCTTGTCACACAAGATAGGAAAAATCACTAAAACTTGCAGCATTCTCACTTAAAAGCTTTTGGCCCGAACATTTTGCTAATTTCGCAAACAAACTTATTTAATTACAGGGAGTAGAATTGAAATTATGATAGCAGTATCCAATCTTTCACTTCGTTACGGGAAACGAAAATTATTTGACGAAGTCAATATCAAATTTACACATGGCAACTGTTATGGAGTAATAGGAGCGAATGGCGCC
>JABDEY010000062.1 GCA_013286805.1 Bacteroidota bacterium
GGTACAATTTACCCGGATGTGATAGAGTCTGTTTCTGTAAAGGGTCCTTCTGCGACCATCAAGTCGCATCATAATGTGGGCGGGTTACCTGCGAAAATGAATATGAAAGTGGTAGAACCTTTGAGAACTTTGTTTAAAGATGAGGTTCGCAGGGTCGGAAAAGCGCTGGGTGTTCCTGAACTAATTCTTCAAAGGCACCCCTTTCCGGGACCAGGCCTGGCCATACGCATCCTGGGAGAAGTGACCCGGCAAAAGGTAGTCATTCTACAGGAAGTGGATGCAATCTTTATTGAAGGCTTGAAAAGGGAGAATTTATATAAAGATGTATGGCAGGCAGGGGCCGTCTTTTTGCCCATTCAGTCGGTGGGAGTGATGGGGGATGAGCGAACCTATGAGCATGTCGTTGCATTGAGGGCTGTGAGTTCTGTGGATGGCATGACTGCTGACTGGTGTCATTTACCTTATGAATTTTTAGGTAGGATGTCCAATGAAATAATCAATAAGGTGAAGGGTATTAACAGGGTGGTGTATGATATCAGCTCAAAACCACCCGCTACGATAGAATGGGAATAAAAAATTTATTTTGAATGGTCAATGAGAAGTAATTCAATTGTTGCTTTTATTGTGTTTCTGTGTTTATTATTGGTTACAAATTGCTATGCTCAGGGGCCAAAGAAATCCAGGAAAGTGGAGACGCTTGATGGTAAAAAATTTTATATGCATACAGTGGAGAAGGGGCAAACGCTTTACGCAATTGCCCGTGCTTACGAATTAAAGGTGAATGATATTGTTATTGAGAACCCCACCTCTATTGATGGGATTAAACCAGGTCAAGTCCTGAAAATTCCTTTTCCGAAGGAGAAAGTACAAATTGCTGATGTTCTGACTAAATCAGACAGTTCCAAATTCTATTTCCATCAGGTTCAGCAAGGGGAGACCCTGTATTCGCTGTCTAAGGCTTATTCCATCAGTATAGACAAGATGAAAGAACTTAATCCTGATGTTAAGGAGGGGTTGAAATTGGGACAGACCATCCGAATACCTTCTGACCGGATTAAAGCCAATTCTTTATCGAAATCTGAAACAAAAGAAATGAGCCTGGTTTCACCACTGCATGAGCCAAAACCTATTTTGGGAGCAGACACCAGCAAAAAAATGAATCACTTTAATATCGGTTTGTTTTTGCCTTTCCGGTGTGCCGAAACCATTGACCTGGATATTGATAATCTGGTAAACGGGGGAGGAGAGCTTCCCGGAAAATCAACTGTTGCAATTCAATTTTACCATGGGATGCAACTGGCAATGGACTCATTGAGTAAACTGGGCCTTGAAGCTAAAATTCACGTATATGATATGGATGAGGGAGATTCCATGCAGTTTCAGAATTTATTAAAAAACCCGGAATTACTTTCTCTGAACATAATGATAGGGCCCTTGTATACTTCCGACTTTGTGCCGCTTTCCAAATTTGCAAGGGAAAACAAAATTTTTATCGTTTCCCCTTTATCCCAGCAAAATAAAATATTGTTCAACAATCCCTATGTGAGTAAGGTGACTGCATCTGTTACGACCCAAACAGAGCAAATGGCCAAGTATGTTGCTCAAAAGTACAAAGAAGAACGTATTATTGTCGTGAACAGCGGGAAGTCTAAAGATGCGCTACTCGTTAAGTCGTTTATGATTGAAGCAAATGAGGCCATGAAAAGGGCCGGAGCTGATTCGGTAATGGAGGTAAGGGGCTTCGGTGGAATCGGTAATTTTATTCAATCGTCAAAAACAAATATTGTCGTTGTTCCTTCTGCAGACAAAGCTTTTGTAACTGATTTTATTACAAAGCTGAACACCTTGAGAGAGAAAAATTCCATACTTCTGTTCGGTCTGGATTGCTGGACAGGTTTTGATAACCTGGATCTTGATTACCTTAGTAATATGCAGTTTCATTATCCTTCCTCAACGTATGTGGATTATGATAATGCGCAGGTGAAAAATTTTATTCATGCTTATGCCAGCCATTACATTTCCGACCCGGGTACTTTCGCTTTTGAAGGGTATGATGTAGGATTTTATTACCTGAATATGCTCAGAACATATGGAATCAACTTCCAGAATAAGCTGGGAGGCAGCAGGCAGAAAGGCCTGCAAACGGGCTTTGATTTTTATCAGGTTTCATCTGAAAGCGGTTTTGAGAACAAAGCGGTGTTTATGCTGATGTACCGGGATTACAAACTGGTTAAGGCGGACTGATGCAAAAACTGCTTAATAAGGGCATAATTGCCTATCCTATGGCCTCAATAATATCGTGTTTAGTAATAATGTGATATTCACCGGAAACATCCCTGACCATAACAGCTGTATTATCTCTGGTGATTTTCCTGGAAACATCTTCTATAGAAGCAGAGGCTTCCACAAAAGGAAAGGCGGCCTGCATGAGGGATTCTATTTTCTGGTTCCTCAGTTCGGGCTTCTCTATTAATTTACTGAACAGTTGGGAATCGTTGATGGAGCCTACGAAGGCATTCTCCCTGGTAATTGGAATCTGCGAAATATTGTACTTAGACATTTTTTCAACAGCTACGTGCACTGACATGCCTGCATCCAGAGTGATTAGTTTCTGATGCTTATGTCCCTGAATAAGGTCAATGGCCTTGGGCTTTTCCTTAACGAGAAAACCTCGGTCACGCATCCATTCGTCGTTAAACATTTTCGCCAGGTAACGAGTTCCGTGATCGTGAAAGATAACAACCACGACGTCTTCCTTTTTGAAATTTTCTTTCAGCTGCAGAAGCCCTGCTATTGCTGATCCAGCTGAATTGCCTGCGAATATTCCTTCCTGGCGGACTATTTCTCTCGTGTAGATAGCGGCATCCTTATCCGATACCTTTTCGAAGTGATCAATGACAGAGAAATCAACATTGTCCGGCAAAAAATCCTCTCCGATGCCTTCAGTTATATAAGGGTAAATTTCTTCTTTATCCAATATGCCAGTTTCCTTGTACTTCTTGAAAACGGAACCGTATGTATCTATTCCCCACACTTTTATGTTTGGGTTCTTTTCTTTCAGATATTTGCCGGTACCGCTAATTGTCCCTCCAGTTCCTACTCCTACGATAAGGTGTGTAATTTTGCCTTCTGTCTGCTCCCAGATTTCAGGACCTGTCGTTTCATAATGTGCCTTAGCATTGGATGGGTTGTCATACTGGTTGGCTTTCCAGGAATCAGGGGTTTCTTTTTCGAGCCGGGATGAAACAGAGTAATAGGAGCGGGGATCCTCCGGATCGACATTGGTTGGACATACTATTACTTCGGCACCAAAGGCACGCAAAGCGTCCATCTTTTCCTTACTTTGCTTATCAGTCGTGGTAAAGATGCATTTATAGCCCTTGATGATGGCTGCCATGGCAAGACCCATGCCTGTATTACCAGATGTGCCTTCGATGATGGTATATCCAGGCTTTAATTTGCCTTGCTTTTCGGCATCTTCTATCATCTTAACGGCCATCCGGTCTTTGATGGAATTACCTGGATTAAATGTTTCTACTTTGGCCAGACATAGCGCTTTTACCTCTTTTGTAATCCTATTGAGCCGTACCAAGGGGGTGCGGCCTATTGTTTCAAGAATGTTGTTATAGTACATATGATAATTTTTTGCGCAAATTTAGGGTTTTAGCTGAAGCGGATCGCTTTGACAGGCGTTATTTTCGAAACAATAAACGAAGGTAACAGCAACATAACAAGACATGTCAATAAGGTTCCTGCGTTAAGCAGAATTATCTGCATAAGGTCCAGGTGAATGGGCACTACGGGGACATAATATGTTTCCTGGGATAACGTGAAAATGCCAAATTTACTTTGAATGACAGCTATTCCGATTCCGATGATGTTTCCCCATAATAAGCCTTTGCCGATCAGGTAAATGGCATTGTAAAAAAACACTTTCTGTATGCTCCAGTTTCCTGAACCCAGAGCTTTCAATACGCCTATCATGTTTGTCCGTTCGAGGATCAGAATCAGTAAGGCGGAGATCATATTTATAGATGCAACGAGTACCATCAGACCTATCACTATCCATGCATTTACATCCTGAAGGTCGAGCCAGGAGAAAACGGTTTCATTTGCCTGCCTTACCGTCTGGGCGACCAGACTCTGCCCGGCCAGATCATTCACTTCTTCGCCTATCCTTTTCAGGTCATCGAAATCACTCAGGAGTACTTCAAAGCCGCCAACCTGATTTTTGTTCCAGTTGTTCAATTTTTGTAACTGGGCAATGTCAACAAAAACAGTTTTCTTATCATATTCTTCAAATCCTGTATCATAGATTCCACTTATGTAAAACTCTTTGACCCGTTGCTGAAGATTATTAATAAAATAAATAAGCAGGCGGTCTCCTGCTTTCTTTCCAAGCCTGTTTGCAATGCGTCTGGAGATAACAATATCCCTGTTCATTCCTGAGTCAAGAACTGAAAAGATTTTACCATCCTGAAGGTTTTTTTTGACAAACGTCCAGTCAAAGTCACTTCCTACTCCTTTCAGCAATACTCCTTCATTGTCAGTCTTTGTTTTAATAAGCCCTGTTTTAACCGCGTAAACCTGAACGTGTCGGACACCTTTCAGCTTTGTAAGTGGTAGTAGAAAATCCTGATTTTTGTTTATCGGTGCAGGCTCCTGTGAAGTATTATTGTCATAATTAGTGATCTGAATGTGTGCGCTGAAACCGATTATTTTTTCACGAATTTCCCTCTGAAATCCTTTAACTATGGCCACAGTTAGTATCATAACCGCCAGGCCCAGTGCTATACCTGATACGGCTATCTTTACAATAGGCCGGGATATCTGCCTGTTATTCCTATCGCTCCTTAAAATATGCCGGGCTATAAAGAGTTCAGTATTCATATCGTATATTCGTGTTCCTGTTTTAAATGTATGGATAAATTCTTAGTTCTGCTTCTCTCTTGTTTTCTTTGGCTGACTATTTCATCACAGGGATTGGTCCGTGTTGATAATGTTGTCAAAACCGCACTCGATATCAAGACGGGTGCCCAAAAAACGGAACTTTACCTTCCTGATCTGAAGGGTAGGGCAGTGGGCCTTATCGGGAACCAGACTTCCATGGTCGGGAAAACCCATTTATTGGATACCTTGCTGGCTCTGGGAATTAACGTAAAGAAAGTGTTTGGACCTGAACATGGCTTTAGGGGAACGGCTGATGCAGGAGATCAGGTTAAGTCAATGAGAGACAAGAAAACCGGATTACCCGTGATTTCACTCTATGGCAAAAATGAAAAACCCTCTCCTGCTGATCTGAAAGACCTGGATGTTCTTGTATTTGATATTCAGGATGTAGGTGTGCGGTTCTATACGTATATCTCCACGTTGCATTATGTGATGGAAGCCTGTGCAGAGAACAACAAATTGCTGATTGTGCTTGACAGACCTGATCCCAATGGATATTATATAGATGGACCAGTACTGGAAAATAAATTCAAATCTTTTTCCGGCCTGCATCCGGTACCTTTGGTTTATGGCATGACGATCGGGGAATACGCTCAAATGATAAACGGTGAAAAATGGCTGGAGGGAGGTGCACAATGTAATCTGAAAGTAATCCCTGTGGATGGTTATGAGCACAGTGACTTTTATGAACTCCCTGTCAAGCCGTCCCCTAATCTTCCGAATATGGCTTCTGTCTATCTCTATCCTTCCCTTGCTCTTTTTGAAGGAACCATCGTAAGCGTTGGAAGAGGAACAGAATTTCCTTTTGAAGTGATCGGTTACCCAAAACTACCTGACTCCAAATTCACATTTACCCCACACAGCATTGCTGGTGCCGTCAACCCGCCTTATAAGGATGAGCTTTGCAGTGGATTTGACCTTAGAAATTTTGGCAGTATGTTTATAAAAAACACCAAGTGTCTTTATTTATATTGGCTTCAGGGCACTTATAAGAATACAAAGGATAAAGCCAACTACTTTAACAGCTACTTTAATCTGTTAGCAGGAACAGATGAGCTGAAGAAACAGATCATTGATGCTGTCCCAGAAAGCGACATCCGTAAAAGCTGGGAACCGGGGTTGGATAGATTTAAAGTCATCCGTAAAAAATACCTGCTTTATAAAGATTTTTAATACCCCTGCAGTACTTTCCCTTTCTAAGCCGGAATTACCAACTTTGTAGCGGATGTTGGACGTTCGCCAATCTGCTGACGCCACATGGCATAATACAAACCTTTTTGGTCTATGAGTTCTGTGTGGCGCCCGGATTCGATCACTTTTCCATGCTCAAGAACAAAGATACTGTCAGCATGCATAATGGTGGATAAACGATGTGCTATCATGATTGTTATGTGATCTCTGCCGTCCGATACTTCCCGTATGGTCTTTGTGATCTCCTCTTCAGTCAGGGAGTCCAGCGCTGAAGTTGCTTCATCAAAAATGATGAGGTGCGGTTTACGGAGCAATGCTCTGGCTATCGATAAACGCTGCTTTTCTCCTCCTGAAACTTTTATTCCACCCTCACCTATAACCGTTTCAATACCGTTTTCTGCGCGGGCCAGAAGATTCTGGCAGGCCGCCTGGTGCAGGACATCCATACATTCAGCATCGGTGGCATCCGGGTTAACAAACAATAAATTTTCTTTGATTGTACCTGAAAATAATTGAGTATCCTGCGAAACGAATCCAATTTGCCTGCGCAATTCATAATTGTCAATTTCCTGTTCGGGTATATTATTGTAAGAAATTGTGCCTGAAACAGGACGATACAGGCCAACCAGTAATTTGACCAATGTAGTTTTTCCGGCTCCTGAAGGGCCGACAAATGCGATGGTTTCTCCAGTTTTAATTTTAAAACTTATTCCATCTACGGCATTCGTAGTCGCACTCTGGTGTTTGAATGTTACATCCCTGAATGTAAGCAGATTAACAGGCCCCAATGGTTTTGGATAAGCCGGGCGGGGCTCCTGTTCCTTACTCATTAATTCCTCAAAGTTGTTGAGTGAAGCCTGAGTTTCCCGATAAGTGGCAATCACATTTCCAAGTTCCTGGAGTGGCCCAAAAATAAAGAAAGAGTATATCATCAGTGTAAATACCTGGCCCACCGTGATTTTGTTCTGAAAAACAAGGAAGTACAACATAAAAATAAGACAGGTGCGCAAAAAATTGACCGCAGTACCCTGAATAAAACTTAAACTTCGTATGAATTTCACTTTACTGAGTTCCAGCTTTAATATTTTTTCTGTCACGGTATTTAAACGATTCACCTCCTGATTCGTGAGCCCAAGGCTTTTTACAAGCTCTATGTTCCGAAGCGACTCAGTAGTGGATCCGGCAAGGGCAGTCGTTTCTCCTAAAATTATTTTTGATACTTTTTTTATCTTTTTGCTTAAGAGGGAACTTACCAAACCAAGTAAAGGAACAGTAAGCAGGAATACCGGAGCGATTACCCAATTCAGGCGTATGGCATACCAGCTGACAAAAATAATTCCAACGGAGGATTGAAATACAACATTGACAAAAGAGGTTATGAATTTCTCCGAATCTGAACGCATCTTTTGAATTCTACCCAGGGTTTCTCCACTTCGCTGATCTTCAAAATCCTGATAGGGGAGTTCAAGAGAGTGCCTGATTCCATCGGTATACATTTGCGCTCCTGTGCGTTGAATGATAACGTTTGTAAAATAATCCTGAAAATTTTTTGCTATCCGGGATACCATGGCAACGCCCATGGAGGCCAGCAGGAGGAAAATAATCTGGCCAAAGAAGACAGAAAATGAACGTTCAATCGGGCTGTTTTTGAGCTGACTTCCGAATTTATTTAAAATTTTCCCGCCTATATAAGGATCCATCAGGGAAAAACACTGGTTTACGCCTGCAAGCAACAATGCCAGTAAAGCCAGCATCCAGTGTTTCTTCAGATAGGACAGGAGCAGCTTCACAAATTAAAAGTCTTTGCTTGTAAAACTACCGGCTTCTTTTATACTGGTCTTTTGTCCATTTTTATAGACAATTACAAAGGCATCTGTAACGCCTTGTTCTACAAGAATCTTTTTATAATTGCCTGCATCTTCATAACTACCAAAGCCACCTACTGTAAGCAGTGTCATACCATTTTCAGGAATAAGTTCTATTCCTTCTATTTGAATAAATTTCCAGGCCATGTCTTCATTCATTTTTTCAAGGGTCCGATAGGCACCGATCTGGACTTTGTATTCCAGCTTTGCCCATTTTTTCATTGTCATAGCTGATGTTTCCATATTATAGGCATTCAGCACTTCCTGATCAAATTTAGCCTTTTCAGTTATGTCAACGATAAAGGCATCTTTATACCCTGCGGTTATAATTGCAGACTTGAGTATCTCTGCAGTCGACCGGATAGCCGTCCCTCCGACGATGTATCTGATCACCCCTTCTTTATCTACAAAACTTTTAACGTTTTTAAGATTCGGAAAATTAGTATTGGGAAGTTTTTGAGCAAATGCTCCAATTTGTACTGAATATAGAGGATCTTGCTTGTGAAACACTACTTTATGTATTTTCAGACCTTTGGTCAGATCGGGATTAACAATAATCTCCTTTTTTGCCGCAGGGGAAGGGGGGGTACCAGTTGAAGCCGGAGGAGCTGCATTTGCAATTGGATCCGGGGTTGGGTTTGTATTTGCAATTGGATTTGCCGGGGCAACTGGCTCCTGAATAACAGGAGGTGTTGCTATCATCTTATGACTTGCACATTCCTTGAGTCTCCCGCGTGCATCCTGTACATAATCATTGGAATTGTCTGAAATGATAGCAGTGAATTCCTCAAACACTTTTTTTGCTTCCTCACAGCGATTAAGTGAGCAATAGCAAACGCCAAGGTAATAAAGGGAATAGATTGGCGTGCGTCTTTCCAGGTAATAACTGGGTGCATATTCATTTGTACGGTACTTAATTGCATTTTCAAGGTAATCAACTGCTTTTTGTTTCTCCGTATTTGTTGCTACGTAACACACTCCGATTAAATATTTAACGTTGGGGTTTTCCGGATCCATCTGATCCAGTTCATAAAGCAGTGGCAAGGCATCTTTGAATCGTTCAAAACGAAGATGAATAACAGCTTGATAAAACGTATTGAGAAATTTCTGGCTTTCATTCCCGTAGGCGAAGCAGGAACTTGAAATTGCAATAAACAGGATGCAGATGAGAAGTAGTTTCTTCATGGCAATTAAAGATTAATTCAAAATCAAAAATAGCGCTAAATGCTACCTGAAAAGGAGCTATATTCAACAGGAATTGAACAAAGGGGTGTTAATAAAAGAGCGAATACAAATCATCCAATGCGAATTGGCTGAAAATTATTCAACAATGATCACCAGGTATTTATCACTACCCCAGAAACTGTCCGCATCGGTAATGATTATTTTCTCTATCTTTTTTCCTTGTTCCCCCTCAAATCTATAGGAATCTGAAGGGTGGTTCGTCAGCAACTTAGCCTTTTTACAAGCCAGAGGAATTTCTTTAACCGTGCTTATATCCACTTTGGTAAAATAGTTTTTATTGAAATTATCTTTAAGTTTCTGCGACTTACCCAGACCAATAAAACCTCCCTCTTTGGTTAAAACCCCTTGTTTAATAAGTTCTTTGGAAGTTCCAAATGCATAATAGGCGGTATTTATTTTTTCGGTTTTCATAGCTGATTCCTGTTTTGTTTCATCCAGGGTCGTTTTAACTGAAGAAAGCTCAATATTCATTTTTTCAAGATTTTCTTTGAGGCCGGCAATCTGAATATCTTTATCCTGCAACTGGTTATTCAACCGGTCTATCATTTTCTGAAGCTCCTCTATTTTCATATTGGCATTTTTTAGTTTTACGCCCATGCCAGCTATCCTTTTTTTATTCTGATTGATCAGGTCATAAATGGATTGCAGGTCAGAAACAATCTGCTCCTCTTTGTTTTTGACATCTCCATCCTTATTCACTTTGTCAATTATATTTTCCTTTTCTTTAATCTTATCCAGATTATCCTGAATCAGATTGTAGGACCGGATAAAAGATTCAATGGTGGAGTCTTTTTTAACTACTTCACCTTTCAGGTTGCCATTAACCGCATTCAAACTGTCTTTGATGTGATCAGCTTCAGATTTTCCATTGTTGCCGCAGGAAAACAGCAGGGGTATTCCAAAAATTACAAACAGAAGTTTTTTCATAGTAGTAGTTTATTGTATTCAAAAGTAGTCTATTTTAGCATACCTCTGCTATTGATCATTGTCCACTACACTCCCTGAGGCTTTGTCCGTACCATCCAGAATTGCAAGTACATCATCAATGTGGTAAATGCCGGAGGTTATTTTGTTGCTCAGAATGATCACTGTAGTCTGATCTTTAATTCTACGGTAAAAAACATTATTATATCCATGCCACCAGCCATTGTGGTAGATAATTTTATCTCCGTTTTTCTCTTCAATCATCCTCCAGCCATATCCATAGTTCCTTTTGCCCGGATGTTCTTTACTTGCTCCTGTGTATGCTTCATCCAGGCTTTCTTTCTTTATCAGCGTTCCGGCATAAAGGGCCTGATCAAATAAAAACAAGTCGTCGATCGTCGTGAATATGTTTTTATCACCCAGAATTCCATCCAGGTAATCATCGTCGTACTGTTTGCGGTTGGCTTTATGTCCAATGGTTTTTTCCTTATGAAGCTTATTTGAATCGGGATTACTTACCCATGTATTTTTCATCCCCAGTGGTCTGAAGATTTCAGTACGCATTACCTCTGCAAATTTCTTACCCGAAACTTTTTCTATGATGTTCACCAGTAAACTGTAATTGGTATTGCAATATTCAAATTTCCTGTTTGGCTGGGCATAAAGGGGAGGTTTTTTTTCAATGATCAGTTTAAGCAAGGCATCATTGCTAATTGGCCTGTCCTGACAACAATATAAACTGTCACAGAAATACATGTAGTTTGGGAGACCTGAACGATGCGTGAGCAAGGATTTAACCGTGACTTTTTTATAGGGAAAATCAGGGAAAAATTCGTCCACTGTTTGTGTATATTTCAAAAGACCCTTTTCATGTAAAATAATGACAGCCATAGCCGTAAGTGGCTTTGATGAAGAACCCAGCTGAAAGGCAGAATTCAAGGTAAGCGGATATTTTGTCTTAAAGTCAGCTACTCCGTAACTGCCTTTGTAAATAATCTGACCATGCTGCGCAATTAAAATATTACCATTAAATCCGGATGTTTTGAATTTGGTTTTAAATAATGCTTCCAGTTGTTTTGTTTTTTGCCCTTGATGCACTTTTAAGTGCTCTCCGGCCAAACTGTCCGCCAGAGCAGTACTATCTATCCGCACTGCTTTTAAAATTATTTTTGAATCCGCTTGAGGCGAATTGGTACAGGCATTAAAAAGCAGAGAAGCAGTGACAAATAATAATGCGCTGTTTTTTATCCCCATCTGATAACTGCGCCTATATGGAGTACAGCAGATGCCCGCATGTGATTCAACTTGCAAATCTGATCCGGAGTTTTGCCGTATCTCCGTGCAATGGAGTAAATGGTGTCTCCTTTCCGGACCGTGTAATATCCGGCTTTCCCTTTGGAACCTGCTACAAATTGCTTGCTGTTCTTTTTACCGGAAGTAATCATATTTCTGCTGTTTTTATGCATGACATAATACTTTCCTCCCAGAAAACTTTCATAAAACTCAAAACTTTTAGAAGTAATCATTACTGTATCTCCAACAAGTCTTTGTTCGTCAAATGAAATAAGTTCATTCGGATCCAGGGGTTCTCCTTTGTAGCGTACCTCAAAGTGAAGATGGCTGCCAAAAGAATGCCCTGTATTGCCACCTAGTCCAATCAGTTCACCTGCATTGACGTATTGATCGGTATGTACCAGGATTTTTGAAAGATGTGCATAAATCGTTTCCAGGCCGTTTTTATGCCGGATGATAACTACGTTCCCATAGGAACTGTTCAATTTTGCAATACGTACCAATCCATCAAAGGCTGATAAAACGGTATCGCCTGTTACCAGATGGATATCAACCCCAAAGTGGGGCTGCCGGTGCCTGGCCCCGAAACCTGAGTTGGTCCTTCCAATACGGGGCATCACGAATGCAGAAGAATAGTCTCCGGTCAGAATTAAATTAACAGTGTCTTTGAAAACATTGGCTTCAAAATGATAGGGATGAATTACGGTAGTGTCCCATTGACAATACATTTCATATGCAGGTATCTGCGAAACAGAATCCGAATAGGAGGAAAGACATTTCAACAGATTTGAATTTACGGAAGTGGTATCAGCAGGCTGACATACCTCAAACATAGAAGTCTTACTTTTTGCAAACGAAATGGATGCCTGCAGGCACAAAATAAAAGATAAAAGAATGAAATTCCTGTTCATTTCTGTAAAATTGATAAATATACGGTCATTCCCTATTCCTCTTTAAAAATGTTGTGAAGCGAGGATTGTTTATAAGTTCAAAACCCGTGAACTTATATTTTCGGACCGGGAAGCTCTGGCACTTTTGAATAAATGTCCTGAAAACGACTATTGACTGAATCACAGGGTGTATCCACAAAATTATTCTCATCGTAATCGGATATAAAATCACCCTTTTCATCCAACTGAATAAACAGACATATATTTATTACACCATTTATACTCAAAGGAGTGTCCGTACGATATACATCTACCGGTTTGTCTGTTATCAGATAACTATATTGGTATCTGGTCTTTTCAAAAAGGCGTTCAACTCCGAGGTTTAATGTATCTCTGTTGTTTTTTTTCAGCCATCTGTTATATTCTGCAATCCAGCGTTTTAGCTTAATCTGCAGAAGTATCTCTCTGGATTCATCGAGCAGCAATGGCGATTTGCGCTTTAAGTGGTTTAATCTATGCCTGCAGCTGTCTGGTTCAAACTCGCCACTGTTCACATAATCACTTATGTCAATTTGCATAGGCATCATGTTATACATCTCATACTTTTTATTTTTGCAGGCACTCAATCCAATTGCAAGTACCAGGCAGACCATCAACACTATTTTTTTCATGACTTCTTCTATGCTTTTAGCCTGTGGGAAAAACGATACGATCCTTTGCAGCACTTCATCAACAACTGCATCCGGACAAGATGCGCCACTGGTCAGCATAATATCAACAGGCTCAACTGCCGGCAGGAAATTTTCACTTGTGAGAAGCACCTGTTTATGGTAATTGAAATGGTTTATTTTTTTAGCTGAGCTAATCTCTTTTGCGGAAGAAATAAAATAAGTAGGTAATTTCAGCTCACATAAGTCAACGAGGTGAGAGGTATTCGAACTATTATATCCACCCACTACAATTGCCAGGTCTGCCTTCTTCTCTAACAGCCCGTAGGTAGAATCCTGATTTTCGTTGGTTGCATAACACAAGGTATCTCGGGTGTCCGCGAAATGATCTTTCAGCTCCAATGCTCCATACTTCTGGATCATGACCTGTTTAAAATAATCTGCTATTCCCTGTGTATCAGATGCAAGCATGGTGGTTTGGTTAATTACACCAATGCGTTGAAGGTCCTTTTCCGGCTGAAATCCCGCAGAACAACGATCATTAAAAATTCTGTAAAATTCGGTCCCGTTTAATTCTCCCAATATGAAAGCTCCCAGCATTTTAGCTTCGGCCATATCTTTCAGAACTATGGACGGGGCATTCTGCTCGCTTCTTGAGAATGTTGCACGGGTTTCTTCGTGGTTATGTTTGCCGTGAATGATAATAGAATACTTATCCATGCCCAATTTTTCTGCACGGCTCCAGACCTTTTCAACAAAGGGACAGGTTGTATTGTACTTATGGACTTCTATGCCAATCGTATTCATATGATTCTGAATCTCAAGTGTAGTTCCAAAGGCAGGAATGATGACGATGTCTTCTGCATTTAATTCCTCCCAGGGTATCAACTGGTTCCCCAGAGTGTCCATTAGAAAACGCACCCCTCTTTCTATAAGGTCCTTGTTAACACCGGGATTATGAATCATCTGACTCAGCAGAAATATCCTTTTTCCAGGATTTTCTTCAACTGCTTTGAACGCTATTTCAATTGCATTCTCAACGCCGTAACAAAAACCAAAATGCCTGGCGAGCAGGAACCGGACGGGGCCAAAATCCAAAAGCGTAGGTGAAAAATCTTTCTTGCGGGGATCCTGTATCCGCCGGGCATTCTTAATCACTGAGATGATAGGACTCTTGTAGAATTCGGGGATGTTAAATTCTTTCACGTGAATATCAAAGGTAGGATTTTTTTTATTTTGATTAGATTTGTACCATGACTAAAAAGCGGTTGATTTTAATTACCAATGATGATGGAATAATGGCTCCCGGCATCCGGGCACTTACAGAGGTGATGCGGGAACTGGGAGAGGTGGTGATTGTTGCCCCGGACAAGCCGCAATCCG
>JABDEY010000063.1:0-441 GCA_013286805.1 Bacteroidota bacterium
ATTCAGACGTTTAGCTTCAGCAACTGCGATATGCTCTTTCATGATATCAACGATGAACAATGCAGCAGGCAAACGTGTCAGATCAGCAACACTACCCAATTGCATCTGAAGTTTTGCTCTTTCACGGGCAATCATCAAACGCTCCTTTTTGGAGATATGATTATACGTACCGTCAGCAGTCAACTTATCAATCTGCCCCATCTTACGGATGGCTTTACGGATAGTAGCAAAATTTGTCAGCATACCACCTGGCCAGCGTTCAGTAACATAAGGCATGTTAATGCGTTTCACCTTATCAGCTACAATTTCTTTCCCTTGTTTCTTGGTAGCGACAAATAATATTTTTTTACCTGCACGGGCAATTGATTTCAACGCAGCAGCAGCTTCTTCAATCTTGGCAACTGTCTTGTTTAAATCTATAATATGGATCCCGTTCTTCTC
>JABDEY010000063.1:451-13984 GCA_013286805.1 Bacteroidota bacterium
ATAAGGAGCCATAGCAGGATTCCATTTTCTGCGTAAGTGACCGAAGTGAACTCCGGCTTCAAGTAATTCATTAAAATTTGCTTTCGACATTCTATCTGTTTTGACTGTTTGTTTAAAATTAACGTTTACTGAATTGGAAGCGTTTACGTGCCTTCTTCTGACCAGGCTTTTTACGTTCAACCATGCGGGGATCTCTGGTCAGCAAACGATCAGGTTTGAAAGCAGCTCTCAGGCTGTCATCCGTAGTAATCATCGCTTTGGCAATAGCAAGTCTCAGGGCTTCAGCCTGTCCGGTCATGCCACCGCCGTCAATCGTAGCAGTAATATCATACTTGTCCACAGCTTTTGCAATCACAAGAGCCTGAGTCACTTTATAATGCATGATCTCAGTTGGAAAGTATTCTTTGTAATCTTTTCCGTTTACAGTGATCTTACCTTTACCCTTAACCGCGTAAATACGCGCCATGGAGGTTTTCCTTCTTCCTGATGTATTGATAACTTCCATCCTGATTTATTTTATTGTAGTTAATTTAATTGCTTTAGGTTGCTGGGCTTCATGCGGATGTTTTTCTCCGACATAAACAAATAGATTCTTATACACCTGATCTCCCAGTTTTGTTTTCGGCAACATACGTTTCACAGCCATTTCTATGATACGTTCAGGGAACGTACGCAACAATTCCTTTGGAGTCGTGAAACGCTGGCCGCCAGGATAACCTGTATGGCGGATATACGATTTGTCCGTTAGTTTTTTTCCGGTTAGTTTAATTTTCTCCGCATTCACCACCACAATATTATCTCCACTGTCCATGTGAGGAGTAAAGGAGGTCTTATGCTTGCCTCTCAGCATATAGGCAACACGGGAAGCCAGGCGACCCAGTACTTCATTTTCCGCATCCACCAAAATCCAGTTTTTCTGCGCAGTTTCCTTATTCTTATAAACTGTCTTGTAGCTAATTGAATCCAAGTTTTCTAATTTTTTTTAGTTCAATAAAAATTCAAAATTCCCAAAGGGGTTGCGAAGATAAAAATGTTTTTGAAACTGAACAAGAATAATAAAGGAAATCTACCCTTCTAAAAGTGGTAATCTTTGTATTTTTTACTGAATTCCACATCCGGGATCACAGGATTCACCTGCAGGTTGAGGTAATCATAGGACTCAAAGAGCCCCAAATCGTCATACACCCTTGTACTCAGGGGCACAAAATACTGCTTGTCAACATACATAATGGTCATTTTGGCATACGTGCTGGGAATTAACAGCTCCACCCCCTCCTTAATGTCATTATAGCCCTTTATACCCTTATTGCGTTCCTTTATCATATATTCGCTCAGCCTTAGTGCACGGGCAATGGTAATAATTGTTTCACCCTTTTTCACCCTGTATTTCAACCAGGCAAAATCATTATTCAAAATCGTTATTTTATAAGCGTCCCTTCCCTCAAATTTCGCTTCCCCCTCGTATAAAAAGCATTGATCGAATTTATCCCCTGTCTGTTTAACGGAATATTCAATCACATCCTTAAAATAGTCGAAACCCACCTCATAAATTGTATGGTGCTGCCCGTTAGTCATAATGGACCCATAAGGACTTAAGTTCAGGTTGATATAAGGGAAAGATCCGGGATTAACCAACGCATCTCCATTATTCTTTCCCTGAATCCAAAGCACCTCCACACCCTTAATGAAAATATACACCCTGCGCGGAATACGCTGGAGTTTAATATGAGAAGTAAAACTCTTAAGCTGACCATCCACCCGCTCCGAAACCCTCAAGTCATATTTTAGGGTGGAAACAGACTCTATGCCCTTCATTAATTGAGTGATGAGTTCCCTGCTATCCATGGTTGCTACGGGGCAGAAGGAAAAAGAAAAAAATGCCGTTAATCCGGCAATCGTTATGCACAAAATTCGCTTCAATGTTTGCTTTTTTTTCAAATTTACAAAATAAAAAAGCTCCCCAATTTATCGGGAAGCTTATACTTGTGTAATCTATTCCTTAAACGCCTAAATCCGTTCCAACACTAATCAATTCTTGGTTTTCGCCTCAGCCTTGGTTTTCGTCTCAGCCTTGGTTTTCGCCTCTGCCTTGGCTTTCGGAGCTGCCTGTGCTCCAATGCGGCTGACAAATTTGGTAAGCTTGGATTTAATATTTGCAGCTTTATTTTTATGAATCACATTCTTTTTAGCCAGCTTATCAATCATGGAAGTCAGTTTAGGCAATTCTACTTCCGCCTTCTTCTTATCTGTTTCGCTGCGTAAAGCCTTAATAGCAGTTCTTGTCGTTTTGGTAAAATACCTGTTTCTCAGACGTTTTGCATCGTTCGCCCGGATACGTTTTTCAGATGATTTATGATTTGCCATTGTTAAATTTTAAAATTTAGAACCGCAAAGATAATCCTTTTTCTTTACCTTTGCTATCAACTATGGAAAAAAAATCCGTATTCGACCAAAAAACGTACCGCTACTGGTATAAGAGTATGCTCCTGATGCGCAGGTTTGAAGAAAAGGCGGGACAACTCTACATTCAGCAAAAAATTCGTGGCTTTTGTCACTTATACATTGGACAGGAAGCCATAGCCGCCGGAGCAGAAACGGCTATCCGTAAAGAAGACAGGATCATTACAGCATATCGTGACCATGCGCTTCCGATAGCGCATGGAGTGGAGGCAAAATACATAATGGCTGAACTCTTTGCAAAAGCAACAGGCTGCTCCAAAGGCAAAGGAGGCTCCATGCACATGTTCAGTAAAGAACACAACTTTTTTGGGGGACACGGTATAGTAGGAGGACAAATCCCCTTAGGCGCAGGCATTGCATTTGCAGACAAATACAACGGCAACGACCGGGTAACACTTTGTTATATGGGAGATGGGGCCGTTCGCCAGGGAGCATTCCATGAAACGCTAAACATGGCCATGCTTTGGAAGTTGCCGGTTCTGTTTATTATAGAAAACAACGGATATGCCATGGGAACTTCTGTAGAGCGTACCTCTACTGTTCATGAACTCTATAAAATGGGTTTGTCCTATGCCATACCATCCTTTGCAGTTGATGGCATGAGTTGTGAAGCAGTTCACCAGGCAATTGCAGCAGCAACAGATCAGGCACGAAAAGGAAACGGACCGGCTTTACTTGAAATGAAAACCTATCGTTACCGTGGGCATTCTATGAGCGACCCCGCATCCTACCGCAGCAAGGAAGAAGTAGAAGCCCATAAAAAACAGGACCCCATTGAGCTTGTACTTGCCACATTGAAGAAAAACAAATGGATCACCGACAAAGAAATAGAAGCGGAGGAAGCCAGTGTAAAAGCAGAGGTTGAAGCCTCTGTCCGGTTTGCAGATGAATCACCCTATCCGGACCCCTCAGAGCTTTACAAAGATGTTTACTCGCAGGCTGACTATCCCTACATTTTAGACTAAACTAAACAGATTAATAAAACATGGCTGAAATTGTCCGAATGCCCAAACTTAGCGACACCATGACAGAAGGCGTGGTATCCAAATGGTTAAAAAAGGTGGGGGATAAAGTCAAATCAGGCGATATACTGGCAGAGATAGACAGTGATAAGGCCACCATGGAGTTTGAATCCTTTTACGACGGGGTTTTATTATACATCGGTGTCCCTGATAAAAAAGGTGCTCCGGTTGATTCCATTTTAGCAATTATTGGAAAAGAAGGAGAAGATATATCTGCAGTAATAGCAACAGAAAAAAAGCCGGAAGGGAAAACGAATGATGCAAAAGGTGCGAATAACGCGCGACCTGAGCCGGATAAAAATCCGCCAGCTAAAGCTCCAGAAAACGGAAAAGCCGGGAGTAGCGCCGAATCTCCATCATCACAAAACACAGCATCTGCAATAGCCAACACACCGCAAAATTCCAAGAACGCTCAACAAAACCCTCCAGGCTCACAACCTTCATCCAATGATGGCCGTACCAAAGCCTCCCCGCTCGCAAAGAAAATGGCTCAGGAAAAAGGAATTCCGGTTACCATGTTGAGAGGGACCGGGGATGGCGGGCGAATAATTAAACGAGACATTGAAAATTTTGGAATTCCTGCCGGCTCTGATTTTGTTGGCACAGAAAGTTATGAAGAGGTGGATGTAACGCCTATGCGTAAAACCATAGCAAACCGCCTCGCACAAAGTAAATTTTCCGCTCCGCACTTTTACCTCACCATGGAAATCAACATGGATGAAACGATGAAAGCACGTGAGGCAATAAACAATTACTCACAGGTTAAAATATCATTCAACGACCTGGTGATAAAAGCAGTTGCTGCCTCCCTGCGTAAACATCCAAAAGTAAATTCCTCCTGGAAGACTGAAGTGATACGTTACAATCATCATATACATATAGGAGTGGCAGTAGCAGTAGAGGAAGGTTTATTGGTTCCTGTGATTCGCTTCGCAGATGGGAAAACACTTTCGCAGATTGCCATTGAAGTAAAAACTTTTGCTCAAAAAGCAAAAGATAAAAAGTTACAACCTGCTGACTGGGAAGGCAACACCTTCACAATCTCCAATCTGGGCATGTATGGCATTGATGAATTCACCGCCATCATAAACCCACCTGACGCCTGCATATTGGCCGTTGGCGGAATAAAAGAAACAGGGGTTGTTAAAAATGGAACTTTGGTACCGGGGCATGTCATGAAAGTTACCTTATCCTGTGACCACCGGGTGGTTGACGGAGTGACTGGTTCCGCTTTTTTGCAGACCCTGAAACAGTTGCTTGAAAATCCGGTAGTGCTGCTGGGAGCGCAAAGTATTTAGTCATTTTTCCTTTTTAAGAGTGCTCCTGATTCACTAATAAATAAATCCGGGTGAGCGTCCCAAAAAATAGTATTTGTTTATTTCTCCTTTTAACTACCCGCCTGTGTGCCCAGGATAGTAATCTTATTCTTAAAATTAAAGAAGAAGCCAGACTAAAATCCGCCTATTTTCTGAACCTCATTCCAAAGGGCAAAGAAAAAGACTATGGGATCAGCTCGCGAAGCGATTTCTTCGGAATAAAAACCGAAGAACCTTATCAAACTCTCTACGTCTCCTGCAAAGGACAACCCTGTTCTCTGGTGTCGGCCAATGAATGGCGTGTGCCATTATCTGTTGATGGAACTTTTGTCGCCTTAATCACCATTCAAATTAATTCAAAATCCGGCCTTCCCGAAGCTGTTGATTTTGGAGCAAACCTGCTTGCCCAGAAATTTCAGGAATTTGAAAAATCCTATGCAGGTAAAATTAACCAACGCATTGTAATCAGGAATACTATTTTAAACAGGGATTACATCGTTACTGATCTCTCCGGAATTGTAATCAAAAAAGAAGCCGGCAAGATGGATACTGACTCCAATGAAAATTCACTTATTAATATAAATTCATTACAACCTGTCTACTTAATTAATCAAGGTCCTCCTGCAAAAACAACAATGTCGGTGATAGAAAAAGAGTCTCTGCAAATGATAAACACCATCCGTAATAAATAATAACTCTGTTTGAAAGCGATCCTTAAAAACCTGCTCCTTTCATTCCTTACAGCCGGCTTTTTCGTTTCAGTCAATGCCCAGATTTTGAATGTCCAGAGTGAAATTCAGGATTACGATCAATGGTGCTGGGCAGCCAGTTCACAATGTATCCTCGCTTACTATGGGTTTCCTGAACAACAATGCACCATTGCCGAATACGCCAGAGAAACTGCAACATTTAATAATTTCGGAGCGGTTAACTGCTGCACGGATGCCACTCAGGGATGTAACTATTGGGATTACAACTATGGATATACAGGAAGCATACAGGACCTATTGGTACATTTTGGCAACATTCAGAATACGGGAATCGCCAGTGCTTTAACCCCTTCCGAAATAACAACTGAATTACAAAACAACCGGTTATTTGTCATACGCTGGGGCTGGTCAACGGGAGGAGGGCACTTTTTGGTCGGATATGGCATTAACGGAAACAATTTGTATTATATGAATCCCTGGTTTGGGGAAGGCTTAAAAATCAGCACAATCGCCTATGTTGACAGCGGCGTTGGAGGAACAGGCACAAGCACCGCCACACATATCTGGACACATACCAACGAAATTACAAGTAACGTTTCAGGGATCGCCGGTTTAAGCAGTTCGCATCCTTGCCTTCTATACCCAAATCCGACACAGGATATTGTTACAATCAAGGGTCTGGAGGAAAACAAAAGTTACCATCTTGAAATAATAAACCTATCCGGACAAAAAATTCTTTCGAAAGAAATCCAATCAGACAATTATGGCAATACGGCCCTTGAAATTAAGAATCTGGAAAAAGGAACCTATCTGACAAAATTAACCTCAATCAATGGCAGTCAATTGCCGGTACAAAAACTAATACTTTACTGATCGTCTCGTTGGACTACTTTCCTTTACTTGCATTCCAGGTTTTATAAGCGCTGGTTGCGGTCATTTTGGATCCTTTATTCACCTGCACTCCAGGCGGTTCACTGATCTTAAGAGAAGCATGACACGCGGAGGGTAATTGCTGATACAATTTCGTCCCTTCCGTTTTCCATTTAATCATCTCCTTGCTTACATCCTTCACAATCTTTGCCGGATTACCCACCACCACTTTCCGCTTTGGAATAATCATATCTGCCGGAACAAAAGTCAGCGCACCGATAATGCAATTGTCACCGACCACCACATTATCCATCAACACCGCATTCATGCCCACCAAAACATTTTTCCCTATTGTCGCACCATGTATAACTGCACCATGCCCGATATGTGCCCCTGCTTTCAACAACACCGTCGTTCCCGGAAACATATGAATCGTACAGTTTTCCTGCACGTTACAACCATTCTCAATAATTATTTTTCCCCAGTCACCGCGGATAGCAGCACCCGGTCCCACATATACATCCTTACCAATTACCACATTACCGGTTACAGCTGCCAGAGGGTGCACAAAAGCACTGGGATGAATAACGGGCTTACGTCCTTTGAATTCGTATATCATTCAATTCCCTTCTCACTAAATACCTTCTATTTAATACCCAACTCTCAAAAACAATTTTCAATAATAACTGCATACCCTTGCCCAACCCCTATACACATAGTTACAAGCGCATACTTCCCTTTTTGTTCGATTAATTCAATCGCCGCCGAATTCAGAATCCTCGCTCCGCTCATGCCCAAGGGATGCCCCAAAGCTATGGCACCTCCGTTTGGATTAATACGCGGATCGTTATCTTCCAGACCAAAGGCCCTGATACAAGCCAGGCTTTGTGCAGAAAAAGCCTCATTCAGCTCAATCACATTCATATCACTCATTTTTAATCCCGCCCTTTTCAATGCTTTATTACTGGCACCTACCGGGCCAATACCCATTATCCGGGGCTCCACACCAACGACAGCCGAAGAAACAATACGGGCTTTAGGTTTCAGGTTATATTTCTTCACTGCTACTTCAGAGGCCAATAGCAGTGCGGCAGCTCCGTCATTCAACCCTGAAGCATTGCCGGCCGTAACTGATCCATCCTTACTAAAAGCAGGCTTTAACTTACTCAGAATTTCCAACGTAGTGCCGGGCTTAATAAATTCATCCGTATCAAAAATCCGGGGATCACCCTTTCGCTGAGGAATTCCAATCCCCGCAATTTCCCTCGCAAATCGGCCCTTTTGTTGGGCCGCCGTCGCCTTCAACTGACTTCGGAGGGCGAATTTATCCTGATCTGTACGGCTGATCTTATCACGCACTGCAAGATTCTCAGCCGTATCCCCCATTCCATCCGTCCCATACAATTCCTTCATCTTAGGGTTGATAAACCTCCAGCCAAAACTACTGTCAAACAATTGTGCATCCCTCCCAAAAGCAGTACTTGTCTTCGACATCACCCATGGACCTCGGGTCATATTCTCCACACCACCTGCAACCATTAATTCCGCATCACCAGTCATAATAACACGGGCAGCGGAAACCGCAGCAGACAATCCTGAAGCACATAAGCGATTTACTGTCTCACCCGGAACAGAAACAGGCAGCCCGGCTAACAGCAGAGCCATCCGCGCCACATTCCGGTTATCCTCACCTGACTGATTTGCACAACCGAGAATCACATCCCCAATTTCATTAGGGTCAATTCCAGGATTTCTTTTCATCAACTCCTTCAATACAAATGTGGCGAGATCATCTGTTCGTATCGTAGCCAGTGTTCCACCAAAACTGCCAATGGCAGTACGTATTCCATCAATCAGATAAGCTGTCTTCATATTCCATAAAATTTCATTCCGTCCTTCGCCATGCGCTTTAACAAAACACTTGGCCTGTACCGGTCTTCCCCATATTCATCATACAAACCCTGAATACCCTGCATAACCTTATCAATACCAATTTCGTCGGCCCATTTTAAAAGCCCTTTTGGATAATTCACTCCCATTGTCATGGCCAGATCTATATCTTCCCTGGAGGCCACATTATAATATAGCGCATCAGCAGCTTCATTCATCAGCATTACCAATACCCTGAAAAAAATAGCCCTGCACAGATGCTCATCTTTCATTGGCTCAGTTTTCACCGCGTCCTCTGCATAGTTAAAATACCCCTTTCCTGATTTTTTTCCGAATCGTTTGGCCTCAAATAATCTTTTCTGGGTCAGGGAAGGCTTATAACGCTGGTCGAAAAATTGCTGTGTCCAGACCGTTTCCGTAACCGTATAATTGATGTCGTTCCCAATCATATCCATTAACTCGAAAGGACCCATTTTAAAGCCACCGAACTCCTTCATAGCCCAATCAATAGTTGCAAACCCCTGCTCACCATGCGCTCCCGCCAAACCCTCCTCATAAATACGTATAGCTTCCCCGTAAAAGGGGCGGGCAACCCGGTTCACAATAAATCCCGGAGTATCCTTTGCCAACACACACACCTTTTTCCAGTTCTCAATTATTTCCTTCGCATCCAAAGTCATCTTATAATCAGTTGCGAGGCCAGGAATAATTTCCACCAATGGCATGACAGGTGCAGGATTAAAAAAATGAAGACCAATCACTCGCTCCTGCTTTTTGCATGCCGAGGCAATAGAAGTAATGGAAAGGGAAGAAGTATTACTTGCCATAATACAGTCAGAAGAAACTACCGTTTCCAATTCAGCAAAAACTTTTTGTTTTGCTTCCAGATTTTCAATGATAGCTTCTATAACCAAAGCACATGTTTTCAACTCAGCAAGATCAGAAATATAGCTGATCCGGTTAAAAACAGCATCAGCCTCAGCCCCGCTCATTTTTTGCTTTTCAACCGCCCTGAAGAGTGCACTTTTTAAAGCCAACCTGGATTTTTCCCGGGCGGCCTCATTTGAATCATAAATCAGCACGGTACATCCGGCAGTAGCCGCCACCTGGGCTATTCCGCTGCCCATTGCCCCCGAACCAATTATTCCTATAATTTTACTTCCCATGAAATACCGGTTTGCGTTTTTCCAAAAATGCTTTCACCCCCTCTTTAAAATCCAAACTTCCAGCGGCTTCCGCCTGCATCTTCATTTCGGCTTCCAGTTGCTTATCCAGCGTATTAAACAAAGATTCATTCAACAACCGTTTGGTCAGTCCTATTCCTATAGTCGGCATTACAGAAAGTGCATCAGCGATCTTCATCCCTTCCATCTGCAAAACTTCATCCGCAAACACCTGATAGATCATTCCCATTTGCATCGCTTCTGTAGCGCCAATCTTATCTCCAAGCATCATTAAAGCAGACGCCCTTTGCAACCCAATTAACCGGGGAAGAAAAAATGTTCCTGCACTGTCCGGTATCAGGCCGATTTTACTGAACGCTTGTACAAAAGAAGCCGACTTCCCTGCCACAACAATATCACAAGCCAGGGCAATATTAGCCCCTGCCCCTGCTGCGATTCCATTAACCCCACAGACGATAGGCTTCTCTATTCTGCGTATACGCTGAATAATGGGGTTATATTGCTCCCGAACAGCCTTTTCAATCAGTTCAGCACTTCCATCCATTGCTTCAGCCAGATCCTGCCCGGCGCAAAATGCCTTACCCTCACCACTTATATAAATAGCCCGGACCCTTTCATCAGCACCTGCCTTATCCAAGGCATCCTGCAATTGCAGGGCCAGTTCCCGGGTTACACTATTAAACTTTTCCGGACGGTTGAGCGTAATCAGGAAAACAGCACCTTTTAATTCTGATTTTATGAAACTCATTTTATAAAGAATAGATTACCTGTTTCTTCCAAACTAAACCTGAAAGTACTAAGTTAATTACATTTAAAATAATCCATTATAAATGCAGCTTTAGTGTAAATTAGCCAACCTAAAAAATCATTCTGAATTTTGAGCCGGATCAACGATACTATTAAACTGCTTAGGTTCCCCTTTTCACTATTTCTTCTGCCCGTTTCACTTTTTTCAATTTATTTTATCAGGCCACAGACAAGCTTTTCGCTGTTCCTGTTATTAGGTATCTGGCATATTCTGGTATTCCCATCCAGTAATGGATATAACAGCTACAATGACAGGGATGAAGGGCCCATAGGGGGATTAGCATCACCACCCAAACCAACAAAACTGCTTCTCTACTTATCAAACGGGATGGACCTGACAGCAGTGCTGCTGTCTTTTTTAATCAACCGACAATTTGCATTTTTTGTTGCAGCATACATTGTCGCATCCCGTCTTTACAGTAATCGTACTATCCGTCTTAAGAAATTTCCGGTTATTGGCTTTTTAATCGTATTTGTTTTTCAGGGTGCCTGGATTTTTTGCGCTAACCTAGTGGCACTTTCTTCAATTGCCTTACTTTCAAACACCTCCGTTCTTTATGCAGCTGTTGCCTCTTCCTGTTTCATAGGCACCATTTATCCCCTCACCCAAATATATCAGCACGAAGCAGATCAAAAAGACGGGGTAAGAACATTAAGTATGCTGCTTGGTATGAAAGGCACATTTGTTTTTTCCGCTCTCCTGTTTCTGGTCGCTACTGGCTTTGTTTACCTTTCCTTTTCCGCAACACATTCACTGACAAATTTTTGGCTTTTCAATGGTATCATGCTGCCGGCCACAGTTTATTTTTTCCTCTGGGCCTGGAGATCATTTAAAGACAGTTCACATGTCAATTTTAAAAACACTATGTATATGCTTATTCTTTCAGCACTCCTGAACAACTTCTACTTTTTAATTTTACTTTATAAATAAACATCCATTTCCTGCCTGCTCGACATATCAACCGCCGTACCCGAATACCAACTTGCAAAAGAAGACATCTTGCGGTTTTATTCTGAATCTTTTTTAGAGGAAGGTAAAAAACACCTGATCAAAAAGTTGAACTTTCTAAACAAGAAAACGAAAATCACAACCCGTTACAGCTGCATCCCGGATTACACAGGGATTGATTTTGAGCTCTATACAGATGGGAATTATATGCAGCCGGTCGAAAAACGAATGGAAATTTACAAGGAGAAGATTATGCCTCTTGCAACAAAAGCCATAGATCAACTGCTGATAAAAACAAAAATTGAGACCGGAGCTATTACGCACCTGATTACAGTAAGTTGCACCGGATTGTTTGCACCGGGTCTGGAATTTCTGGTCGCAGAAAAGTATGGATTGCAAAACGCTGAAAAATCAGCCTTGAACTTTTTAGGATGTTATGCTGCAATGAAAGCCCTGAAACAGGCGCACTATGTTGCGCAAGCGAACCCGCATGCCTGCATATTGATTGTAAGTGCCGAACTTTGTTCTCTCCATTTCTATCCCACAGAAATTGCAGAAGATATGATTGCCAATCTGCTGTTTGCAGATGGAGCGGCTGCAGCAATAGTCTGCGGCGACAAAAGCAGTTCTATTCAAAATAAAGTGGTCTTGCAAATAGATCAAATGGGCACCGCTTTCCTTCCTCAAACTGCCAGCCTTATGACCTGGAACCTTAGCTCAACTGCTTTCAGGATGCATTTAAGTCCGGAAGTGGTCAATGCCATTAAAAGAAGTATTCATGCAATAGTAAATGACTTCCTTGGAACTAAAATGCAGAAAATAGATTACTGGGCTATCCATCCCGGAGGCGTTAGAATAGTGGAAGCTGTTCAGGAAAGCCTTAACCTGACTGAGAATAATGTTTCAGATTCAATGAAAGTGATGCAGAATTACGGAAATATGTCCTCCCCTACAATCCTGTTTATTTTGAGCAGCATCTTTGACAAAATCAGAGAGCAGCCTCGTCCGGAACAGGATCACATGGAACAGGATCACATGGAACTGAATCCTCCGGACAAGGCACCCATTAAAACAAAAAAAATATTCGCATGCGCTTTTGGACCAGGGTTAAACATTGAAATGCTGCGTTTTTCAACCCACCTTTCACCACATGCCGTTTAGAACCAGGTCATACGAAAAAGAATACCTCGATGGAATTCAGATCGAAACAAAAGACTTATACCGGAATCTGTCTGAACTGGATACTATTAACAATCACCTGGGAGGATATAATGCTTCCAGAAAAGGATTAGCTGCAATATGTAAAGCAAACAAATCAGTCCGTACAATTTTAGACATTGGATTCGGAGGAGGGGATTCCATAAAACAATTTCAAAAATTTGCAGACAAGAACAGGATCAATCTCTTCTTCTATGGAGCAGACTTTAAGGAGGACTGCTTAACGTATGCTGAGAATAACCTGTCAGCGCTGAAAAACAAACAACTGATTTGTGATGACTACCGGAATTTATCAGAAGAACTGCTGAAACAAGCAGACATAATCCACTGCAGTTTGTTCTTACATCATCTGACCAATGAAGAAATTATCAGCTTATTTGAATTTGGGAAATCCAATAACTGCATCATTCTTGCAAATGATCTGCATCGTCATTGGTTTGCCTATTACAGTATTAAGTTTCTCACCGCTCTGTTCTCCAAATCTTACCTGGTCAAGAATGATGCTCCCCTTTCTGTAAAAAGGGGGTTTAAAAAAAAGGAACTGATTGCATTAATAAAAGGAGCCGGATTCATAAATTATTCCGTTAAATGGAGTTGGGCTTTCCGTTACATTCTGATTGCCTACCCATGATTACCCAATGGATATAACATGAACTATGACGTAGCAATAATCGGAGGTGGGATTGCCGGTCTCACCTTATCTATCGACATGCAAAAACGTGGTTACCGTATTGCAGTGATTGAAAAAGGAAATTATCCCAGGCATAAGGTCTGCGGTGAATACATATCCATGGAGTCGTATGCTTATTTACATACTATTTGTCCGGCCTTAACAGGGCTTAATCTTCCGCAAATAAATAAGTTCAAATTAACTTCGGGTAACTGGAAGGAATTTACAACAGAGCTTGGGCCAGGTGGCTTTGGGATCAGCCGCTACCTGCTGGAGGAATTGCTTTTTAAAGAAGCAGGAAAACAGGGTGTGGAATTTTTACTGAATACCAAAGCACAGGAAATACAGACGCAGCAAGGATCACCGGAAACAACAATCAAAACCTTTTCAGGGGATATAACTGCGACTCTTGTTTGTCATTCAACCGGTAAAAATTC
>JABDEY010000064.1:0-13543 GCA_013286805.1 Bacteroidota bacterium
GTTGGCTGAGGTTTAAAATTTTCTGAAGCCCTCAGTTTTTCCAATAAGATATGCTCCTCCTTTGAGAGTTTCTGCGGGGTCCAGATATTAATATTTACAAGCAGGTCTCCCCTGCCGTACCCGTTTATATCAGGGACACCTTTGCTTTTCAATCTCAGAACTCTTCCGCTCTGTGTTCCTGGCTCAACTTTTACCCTTGCTTTTCCATCCACCGTCGGGACTTCAATATTGGTACCAATAGCTGCGTCAATAAAACTAATATAATGGTCGTAATACAGGTTAACTCCCTCCCGTTTCAATTGCTCATGGACGATTTCCTCAATCACCACAATCAGGTCTCCGTCAATACCGCCACGGGGTGCAGCGTTTCCCTTTCCGCTGACCGACAATTGCATTCCATCCCCGACTCCTGCAGGGATGTTTATCGTAATCACATCCTCAGCTTTAACAATACCATCACCAAAACACACTTTGCATTTATCCGTAATGATCTGCCCTTCGCCTCCGCAATTCGGACAGGTGCTGCTGGTCTGCATTTGCCCAAGTATGGTATTCGCAATACGCGTTACACTGCCACTGCCCCGACAGGTTGAACAAGTCGAATGACCTGAACCTTCATGTGCTCCTGTTCCATGGCATGGACCGCAGGGTACATACTTGTTAACTTTTATTTTTTTCTCTACTCCATTGACAATCTCCTCAAGGTTTAGTTTTACCTTGACCCTTAAATTAGAGCCGGTATTCCTTCTCCTGCCCCCGGAGCTTCCTCCCCCAAATCCGCCACTAAATCCTCCACCTCCGAAAATATCCCCGAAATGGCTGAAAATATCTTCCATACTGGGTCCTCCTCCGCCTCTGCCAAATCCACCATTACTCCCCAATCCTTCATGGCCAAACTGATCATACCGCTGTTTTTTTTCGCTGTTGCTTAATACTTCATAGGCCTCCGCCGCCTCCTTGAATTTATCCTCAGCAGCTTTATTCCCCGGATTTTTATCCGGATGAAATTGCAGTGCCATTTTACGATAAGCTTTCTTTATTTCATCCGCACCCGAACTTCGTGTTACTCCTAAAATTTCATAAAAATCTCTTTTCGACATCCCGGAAAAAATTATTTTAGATTCTACTATGCAATTATTACAGGCATTAGTTCCCCACTATTACCTTGGCGAAACGAATTACCTTGCCGTTCAATGAATATCCCTTTTCTACCACATCCAGCACATGTCCCTTCATTTTCTCATTTGGTGCCGGGATATTTGTAATAGCCTCATGCAAATCTGCATTAAATACAGTACCCATAGCTTCCATAGGGGTCAGGCCTTTTTGCGTCAGGCCGTTTACAAATTTGGTGTAAATAAGACTGAATCCCTCCTTCACATCTTTAATATCAGTCATGCTTTCATTCAGCTTAATGGCGCGTTCAAAATCATCCAGCAAAGGAAGCATAAACTTAAAAACTTCCTGACCTGCAGTTAAGGTAAATTCAATTCTTTCCTTGGCCGTACGCTTTCTGTAATTATCAAATTCGGAATACAATCTCAGGTATTTGTCATTTAATTCCGCAATTTTTGCTTCGAGCTCAATTGTTTTTTCAACCGGTTCATCTGTTGCTGTATGTTCCTGGTGTTCCTCGCCTGCATGCTTAAGTGTATGCTCACCCGCATGATCTTTTGCGCTGGTCTTGTCATTTTTCATATCCTCTTCCATAGCATCCATTCTGCCTGATTTTATTTTGTTCTTTTTCAAAAGCCAATTTTCAATTAATGCTTGCTAAAAAAAAGACAGGCCTTCACCTGTCCAAGTATAGCCCTTTCTAGCTTTTTTATTTCGCCAATAACTTATCTAACTCCTGATCCAGGTTTTCCCCTCTCAAAGCTTTCCCAATAATAACTCCCCTGGAATCCAACAGAAAATTTGTAGGAATAGAATTTACACCATACAATTGAGCTGCCTGCGAATACCAGCCCTTCAGGTCACTTACATGGGCCGGCCAGTTCAATCCATCCTTATGAATCGCATTTTTCCAGGCCCCCTTGTTTTGGTCAAGCGAAACACTGTAAATAACAAAACCACTTGCATTTTTAAATTTCCTGTTCCTGTATTTGTTGTATGCGGCCACTACAGTCGGATTTTCCATGCGGCATGGGCCGCACCAGGAAGCCCAAAAATCAATCAGAACAATTTTACCCTTGTAGGAAGCAAGCGAAATGTCCCTGTCTGCAGTATCCTTGAATTTTAACTCAGGCGCCAGGTTACCAACTTCAGTACCGATTGCATTGCCACTTTGTCTGATATCTGAATGATAAACAAAGCCAAATGTTAAAATGGCAGTTGCAACTGTTAAAAGAAAAAGGTTTAAACGCTTCATTTTGGTCTATTTATTCAGAATTGGCAAATCTACTCATTTTCTTACAATTTCCGCGCCAAGTTTATTCAAGCGGGTATCTATGTGCTGGTATCCCCTGTCAATCTGTTCTATGTTATGAATCATACTTGTGCCTTCGGCGGAAAGTGCTGCTATCAGCAAAGAAACACCCGCCCGGATATCAGGAGAAGTCATGGAAATGCCGCGCAAGCGGTGCCGGCGGTTAAGGCCTATCACCGTAGCTCTGTGCGGGTCACATAAGATGATCTGAGCACCCATATCTATCAGTTTATCTACAAAGAACAGCCGGCTTTCGAACATCTTCTGGTGAATAAGCACAGTACCCATTGCCTGGGTCGCTGTCACCAGTACGATACTTAAAAGATCAGGTGTAAAACCAGGCCAGATGGCATCTGATACCGTGAGAATAGAGCCGTCTATAAAAGTATCAATTTCATAGCTTTCCTGTTTGGGAATAAAAATATCATCTCCTTTACGTTCCAGTTTGATTCCTAACCGCTGAAACACGTCCGGTATAATTCCGAGGTGTTCATATCCTGCACCTTTAATGGTCAGCTCACTTTTGGTCATTGCTGCAAGTCCGATAAAGCTGCCCACCTCAATCATATCAGGCAACATCCGATGGGAGCATCCTTTCAATGAGTCAACACCCCCGATGCTCAGCAAATTGGATCCGATTCCGGAGATTCGGGCGCCCATACTATTGAGCATTTTACAAAGCTGTTGAATATAGGGCTCACATGCTGCGTTAAAAATGGTTGTTTTGCCCTCTGCCAGCACAGCCGCCATAATTATATTTGCCGTTCCTGTTACAGAAGCCTCATCCAGTAACATGTAGGCACCTTTTAAGCGCCTGGCTTCGACTTTGTAAAATTCGTTTTCAGCGTCGTAGGTAAAATTGGCTCCCAGCTTCTGAAATCCTATAAAATGCGTGTCCAGACGTCTCCTTCCGATTTTATCGCCTCCGGGCTTGGTAATAAAACCCTTTCCGAAACGCGTCAGCAAGGGGCCGACAATCATGATGGAACCCCTCAAGGCCGAGCCCTTCTTCTTAAATTCCGGGGATTCAAAGAATCCTACATTCACATCATCTGCCTGAAAGGTATACTGTTCAGGACCTGTGTTCTCCACCTTTACATTCAAGGACCTTAACAAATCAATCAGCTTATTGACGTCAACAATATCAGGTATATTGCTGATGACCACTTTTTCCGGGGTCAGCAAAACTGCACAAAGAATCTGAAGCGCTTCGTTTTTTGCTCCCTGTGGAATAAGTTCTCCCTTTAATTCGCGGCCTCCCGTGATTTCAAATGAAGCCATGTGATTATCGGTCGCCTTTATAAGGGTTGTTGCGTTTAAACTTGCCGTGCTTGTTGTCGTGCCGGTGTCCGCCTTTCCCGTGTTTACCTCCGCCGCCTCCGGTATTTGTGTTCGTATTGTTGTTTTCACCGAACTTCTTGGTTCGGTTACGGGCCAAAATGTCATTCGTATGACTAAGTTTGGATGCGTCCGGCAATTTCAGTTCACCATTGGATAATTCTTCGAGGTGTTTCAGAATCACTTCATCATTCACAGAATCACGATTCCAGATAAGGTAAGAGCGCTTAAGCAGGTTGGCAATGACCTCTATCAGGTACGTTTTTTCCTCCCCTTCCGGATATTCTTTTGCTTTTGCAATAATATTCTCCAGTACTTTTCCGTATGGCTTGTATTTTATTTTTCCGGAAGGATAACTTATTCTGTCAGGTTTGGTAATAAACGTTTCCCGGGTTGGAAGGGGATAAGGTGAATCCACATCCAGTTTAAAATCAGAAATAATAAAAATATGATCCCATAGTTTGTGTTTAAAATCGGTCACATCCCGCAGGTGTGGGTTTAACTGACCCATGACAGCTATAATCGCCTGTGCGACTTTATTGCGTTCCGCCCGGTCCTTTACTGTTACTGCGAATTCAACCATGCGCTGGATATTACGTCCATATTCCGGCAGAACCAAATGAGCCAGACCTGAATTATAATCCATAGCCAGGGGTTCGCTCTTAATTATCTTCGTTGTTTTGATGGGCTTTATGTGTTAATTGTTAAGTATGTGAAGGCGGTAAATGATGCGCCCAAATATACAGGTTTTTCTTATTTTTTCTGTTTTTTACCCTTTTTTAATCCATTTCAATTGGTTAAATTTGTCCTCCTTTGATTTGAACCTAATTTTTGTCCTTTAAATATGAAGTTTTTAGTCTGTATTAGCAACGTACCTGACACCACTGCCAAAATTACTTTTACTGAAGGAAAAACACTGAACTCCGCTGGAATTCAGTTTATTATTAATCCTTATGATGAAATTGCTTTGACCCGGGCGCTTGAACTGAAAGAAGCAGCGGGCGGAGGAACTGTCACAGTTGTCCATGTCGGACCTTCATCAGTTGAACCAACTATCCGGAAAGCGCTGGCTATTGGAGCAGATGATGCTGTACGAATAAATGCCGATCCGGCTGATGCCTTTTTTGTTGCAAGCCAGATTGCAGAATTTGCAAGAAAAAACAACTTCGATTTAATCCTGACCGGGCGGGAATCCATTGATTATAACAGCGCACAGGTAGCGGGCATGCTTGGGGAATTATTGGGTTTACCCTCTGTTTGTGTTGTTACTAAACTTGATATAAATGGTACTGAGGCGCTTCTGGAGCGGGAAATAGACGGAGGAAAAGAAATGCTGAACTGCAGCCTTCCTTTCGTATTAAGCGCCCAAAAAGGAATGGCAGAACCCCGTATTCCAAATATGCGCGGTATTATGTCGGCCCGAACCAAGCCCTTGCAGGTAATTGAACCTGTTGCAGTTATCCCTCTTACGCAGTCGCTAAAATATGATTTGCCGCCTGCAAAACAATCCTGCAAAATGGTGGCTCCTGATAAGATGGATGAATTGGTTGGCTTATTGCATTCTGAAGCTAAAGTAATTTGAAACAAATCATATGTCGGTATTAGTATTCGCGGAAAACTGGGAAGGGAAATTCAAAAAATCAACTTTTGAAGCAGTCTCTTATGCGCACGCCATTGCAAAACAACTCTCTACCGGTACAGTGGCTCTGGCTATTGGCCCTGTGAATGAGGAAGACCTGAAAAATCTGGGTAAATACGGTGCAGACAAGGTCATAAGCGTCAGGCAGGAGCAATTAAACAATTTTGATGCTCAGGGCTTTTCTTCTGTCATTATTCAGGCGGCGCAAAAGGAAGCGGCAACTGTTGTGGTTATTTCTTATACGTACACAGGAAAGAATATCTCAGGACGGGTGGCAGCCGGCATGAAAGCAGGACTGGTGGCCGGTACAACCGCATTGCCTTCAGCTATTTCTCCCTTTACTGTGCGTAAAAAATGTTTCTCCGGCAAAGCCCTTACCGATGTGGTGGTTTCATCTGAAACAAAAGTACTTGCCCTGACACCCAATTCATTCAGCGTTGTCAGTATGGAAGGTTCGGCCATTGTGGAGTCATTTGATCCAAAATTTAAAGAGGGTGCTTTCAGAACCAGGGTGAAGGAAGTGAAAAAAAATTCCGACAAGGTTGTATTGACGGAGGCAGAACTGGTGGTGTCGGCAGGGAGGGGAATGAAAGGCCCGGAGAACTGGGGCATGATAGAAGACCTGGCCAATCAGCTGGGCGCGGGACTGGCCTGTTCAAAGCCAGTGGCAGATATGGACTGGAGACCGCACCATGAACATGTAGGACAAACAGGAATTACCATAGGGCCAAATCTGTACGTGGCTATCGGAATATCAGGAGCTATCCAGCACCTCGCAGGCGTCAGTTCCTCTAAAGTTATTGTCGTGATCAACAGTGATCCTGAAGCACCCTTTTTTAAAGCAGCTGATTACGGTGTAGTGGGTGATGCTTTTGAAGTTGTGCCAAGGCTGATCGCTGCTGTTAAAAATTTTAAAGCCGGTCATTCTTGAAAAAAATCAAACTTGATATTGTCGGCCTATCCTATAGCCAGACCCAATCGGGTGCTTATGCGCTGGTTTTGGGAGAGTCAAAAGGGAAAAGGCGCTTACCCATTATCATTGGAGGCTTTGAAGCACAGGCGATAGCCATAGAGCTTGAAAAGATGACGCCCAGCCGCCCACTTACGCACGATCTGTTTAAGAGTTTTTCGGAGGCTTTTCATGTGTCTGTCAAGGAAGTAATTATTTACAATCTGGTAGAAGGCATTTTCTTCGCCAAACTGATCTGTGACAATGGGGAGAAAGAAGTAGAAATCGATACCCGCACTTCAGACGGGATTGCCATCGCCGTTCGTTTCCAGTGTCCCATATTTACCTATGAATTTATCCTTTCTTCTGCAGGCATAATTTTAGAAGATGAAACAGCTGCTGCTTCTGCTGAGGTAATAGGCGGCATTGAAGAACCCGCCGCTCTTGCGGAAAAGAAAGAGAAGGAAACGGATTTCCGTAAGAAATCCACTGAAGAGCTGAAGGAATTGCTTAACAAGGCGCTGGCCGAAGAGCAATATGAAAGGGCTTCACAAATTCGTGATGAACTGAATAACCGAAAAAAATCCTGATGCAGCAATACCAGGAATTGATGCGCCATGTGCTGGAACATGGTATTGAAAAAAAAGACCGGACAGGAACAGGCACACGAAGTGTTTTTGGTTACCAGATGCGGTTCGATTTAAAAAAGGGATTTCCGCTTCTGACCACCAAAAAAGTTCACACAAAGTCCATTATTCATGAATTGTTATGGTTCCTGAAAGGTGAAACCAATATTCGTTATCTGAAAGACAATGGGGTTACCATCTGGGATGAGTGGGCGGACAGTAATGGCGATCTGGGGCCTGTCTATGGTTATCAGTGGAGGAGCTGGCCTACTGCTGACGGAAGACACATTGATCAGATTTCCCAGGTCATTGAACAGATTAAAAAGAATCCTGATTCACGCAGGTTGATTGTGAGTGCATGGAACATAGGCGAAATTGAAAAAATGAAACTGCCTCCATGCCATGCGTTCTTTCAGTTTTATGTTGCGGATGGAAAATTAAGCTGCCAGTTATATCAGAGAAGTGCGGATATTTTTTTAGGTGTACCTTTCAATATTGCCTCTTACGCCTTGCTCACGATGATGGTAGCACAGGTTTGCGGGCTGGAGTACGGAGATTTTGTACATACCCTTGGGGATGCCCATTTGTACTCCAATCACATGGAGCAAACAAAACTCCAGTTGTCACGTGAACTCCGGCCTCTTCCTTTCCTGAAAATGAACCCGGAAATAAAGAACATCTTCGACTTTAAATTTGAAGATTTTGTTCTTGAAAATTACAATCCACACCCTCCTATTAAAGCAGCTGTAGCCATTTAAATGATCATTAGCAGCATTGCAGCGGTTTCTGAAAACAATGTGATTGGCAAAGATAACCGGTTGATCTGGCGGCTGCCCGGCGATATGAATTATTTTAAAGAAATGACCGAAGGGCACTGTGTCATTACGGGCCGTAAAAACTACGAATCCATCCCTTCCAAATTCAGGCCGCTGATTAACCGGACCAATATTGTAGTTACAAGACAGAAAGATTATTCAGCACCGGGAGCAATCATTGCTCATTCTATTGAAGAAGCGCTTCTCCTTGCGAAGGAGAGGGCTGAAACAGAAGTGTTCATTATTGGCGGGGCTGAAATTTACAGCCAGACCATGTCATTTGTTACTAAATTATACATCACAGAGGTGCATCATTGCTTCGACGGGGATGCTTTCTTCCCCCCTTTTGACAGGAAGTTTTGGAAAGAAATCAGCCGGATACCTATGCCTGCTGACGACAAAAACCAGTATGCCTATACTTTTTGTGTCTGGGTAAAAAACAAAGGCGGCTAAATTAGCCGCCTTCATTCTTTTGAAATCTGACTACGCCCGCTTCGCGTGCATAAATCAGACTAAGCCTCTACGAGGCAAGTCTGACTAATAGTCCATTCCTCCGCCCATTCCACCTGGCATCGCAGGCATAGCGGACTTCTCTTCTTTCACTTCAGAAAGCACACACTCAGTAGTCAATAACATACCGGCAATGGATGCAGCATTTTCAAGTGCGACACGGCTAACTTTAGTAGGATCAATGACTCCTGTGCTCAGCAGATTTTCGTATTTACCTGTGTGTGCATTGTAGCCATAATCACCTTTTCCTTCACGAACTTTCTGAATGACGATAGAACCTTCTCCACCTGCATTCGCAACGATCTGACGAAGTGGTTCTTCCAGGGCACGTCTGATAATAGCAAAACCTGTCTGCTCATCTTCGTTTGCACCTTTCAGTTTATCCAGGCTTTCGATTGCACGGATATACGCAACTCCACCTCCGGAAACAATTCCTTCAGCTACGGCAGCACGGGTTGCATGTAATGCGTCGTCCACACGGTCCTTTTTCTCTTTCATTTCAACTTCCGTTGCAGCACCGATAGAAAGTACAGCAACTCCGCCAGCTAATTTAGCCAGACGCTCCTGCAATTTTTCTTTATCATAATCAGATGTGGTAGACTCAATCTGAGCTTTGATCTGGTTTACACGAGCCAGAATATCAGCTTTCTTGCCTTTACCGTTTACAATAGTCGTATTGTCTTTGTCAATGGTGATGCGATCTGCTTTACCCAAGTAGGTAAGATCTGCATTCTCCAATTTGAATCCTCTTTCTTCTGAGATCAGCGTTCCACCGGTAAGGATTGCGATATCTTCCAACATGGCCTTTCTTCTGTCACCAAAACCAGGAGCTTTAACAGCTACTATTTTTAATGAACCACGGATTTTATTCACCACTAAAGTTGCCAAAGCTTCTCCATCCACTTCTTCAGAAATGATCAATAAAGGTTTGCCGCTTTGAACTTGTTTTTCAAGTACAGGAAGCAATTCCTTCATGCTCGATATTTTTTTATCGTACAACAGGATCTGAGCGTCTTCTAAAACAGCTTCCATCTTATCTGCATTTGTCACAAAGTAAGGGGAAATATAACCACGATCGAATTGCATACCATCAACGGTTTTCATTTCTGTCTCAGTTCCTTTTGCCTCTTCAACTGTAATAACCCCATCCTTACCTACTTTTTTCATTGCATCAGCGATCAGCGTTCCGATCGTTTCATCTCCGTTTGATGATATAGTCGCAACCTGTTTGATTTTCTGATTATCAGAACCAACAACCTGTGATTGTTTTTTCAGACTTTCAACAACTACCGTAACTGCTTTGTCGATACCACGTTTCAAATCCATAGGATTTGCGCCGGCAGCCACATTTTTCAGACCTGCTGTTACGATTGCTTGTGCCAATACAGTAGCCGTAGTCGTTCCATCACCTGCAATATCTGCAGTTTTTGATGCAACTTCCTTCAACATCTGTGCGCCCATGTTTTCAATCGGATCCTGCAATTCAATTTCTTTTGCGACAGTAACACCATCCTTGGTAATTGTTGGTGCACCAAATTTTTTGTCAATAATCACATTACGTCCCTTTGGACCAAGTGTTACTTTTACTGCATTCGCCAAAGCATCAACGCCTCTTTTCAGGGCATCACGTGCATCCAGATCAAAACTAATATTCTTTGCCATTTTCTTTATTTTTTTTAGTTAGTTACTTATTTTATCACTTTATACTATTGCGAAAATATCTGATTCACGCATGATTAAAAACTCTTTGCCATCTACATTGATTTCAGTTCCGGCATATTTTCCGTACAAAACGGTATCACCGACTTTAACTGTAAGCGGCTCATCCTTTTTTCCGGTTCCAATTGCAATTACTTTACCTTTCTGAGGTTTTTCTTTTGCAGTATCCGGGATGATAATTCCGCTGGCTGTTTTTTCTTCTGCTGCGGCAGCTTCCACGATTACTCGGTCTGCCAATGGTTTTACACTTACTTTGCTCATTGTTTTGTTAATTTAGGGTTAAACATTTATTTTTGATTTTTTCCTTACAGTTTTTGCCAGGCACAAACTAATCTCATTTACCATGCCAGTCTGATTTTACTGACAGATTATAGCAGAAATGTCAGGCTGAGATGACAACCTGACACGAACACTATTTTCCCGGAGCTTTAGGTGTTGGAGTTGGGGCAGGCGGAGGAGCAACAACATTTGTCCCCGGAGGCGGAGTAATTGGAGCAGCCGTAGTGCTGATATTGTTTTCTGCTTTTTTCCGGGTTATGGACTCAACAGCTTCCTTATCCCCTGACTTGCCTTTACTGTAAGGTACAGCGAACAAACAAAGTGCCAGTAAGGCAATCGCAAGTGTCCAGGTTGATTTTTCAAGAAAATCAGCTGTTTTGCGAACACCCATAACCTGATTAGAGGAAGCAAAGGTGGACGAAAGACCCCCGCCTTTTGAATTCTGAATCAAAACGACAATGACCAACAAAAGGCAAACAATGATTATTAAAATAGAAATAAAGGTTCCCATATTATTTAGGTTGAATTAGTTGTTTCTCAGGTATGTTGATTTATCAATTTCTTAATTTCAAGAATTTGGGTTGCAAAGAACGTGCTTTTTTCCGGATAATTCAAACTTAAAGTTTCATAGGCTCTTATTGCTTTGTGATACTTCTTCTGATTTACCAGTATTTTGGCAAGCGTTTCACTTACAGGAGCTTCCTCCTTGTCCAGGCTTTTTTTGGCCATGTTCACCGGAGAATAAAAATCGGCCCTTGGTTTGCTGATACGGGGTTCTTCCTTAATGATTTTATCAATCAAATCCAGCATTTGCTGACGGTCAGAGGCCCGGGTACCCCTTGCCGATCTGGTTTGTTTCAGCCAGTCCCCAAAAGAGTGATTAGCGGCTTTGTTAAATCCCTCTTGAACGGCCGGCGGAACCGGCTTAATTTCAAGCGGAACCGGCTTAATTTCAAGTTGAGTCGATTTCGGTACAACAATAATCGGTGCCGCTTCAACAAGTACTTGTTCCGATTCGACAAGCAGAGCTTTGGCACCGGCAAGAGCAGGCACTTGTTCAACAACAGGCTGAACTTCAACAATAACAGGCTGCACTTCAACAACGACAGGCTGAACTTCAACAACGACAGGCTGAACTTCAACAACAACAGGCTGAACTTTACCTACAACAGACATTTCTTCCTTCTTTTTCCGGGAAATCAGCTTGTAAAACACGCTACGGTCTCCTGAATAAGCAGCGGCAACTTTTAGCTGATTCGTATAATTAATGCTGCTTTGGTTAAAGAGGTTTTTAGCATATAAAAGCTGGGCCGTTTGAAAAAACGGGAACTCCTTTAGCAGCCCTGTTAATATAAGCTCTGTGTCGGCAGACAATACATCCGGCTCCCTGACATAGGATATGAATTGTGCACGGTTCATCTACCAGTTACTAAACGCTTTATTGAAGATATCTTCGGTAAGTTGCTTGTTGATCAGTGGAATGAGGGTTGGCTCCTGACTAACCAAACTAAGAGAACTGTTAAAATCGGCATATCTGGAGAACGAGGTTTCAAAATTCTTCTTTTCGTCAAACCGGTTTGTGTATTTAACCTGGACAGTAATCGTCAGCCTGTTTAAACCAGCTAGGTCATTCGGTTGGATAGCCAGAGGAGAAACCTTATAATCAGACACATATCCCTCAAAACCGAGATCTCCTCCTCTGCTGACCAATCCCAGTTTAGTCTGGGAACCACAAATGTCTTTCATGGCTTCAGTAAATTGCTGGCTGAAAGTGGGCGGGGCAAGAGCCGAATTGTTTGTAAAATATTGAACGGAAACGGTCTTTGCTTCTATCGGAATACTTGCACCATTAAGCGTATAACTCATTTTGCAACTATAAGCAGCCGCCAATAACAGCCCCAACGCCGTTGCCAGAAATTTACCGGTCCAGTTTATATTCACTTATCTTCCTGTACAAAGTTCGTTCCGAAATGCCTAATTCCTTCGCGGCAGATTTGCGTTTTCCTTTATGCTTTCCCAATGATTTCTTAATCATATCTACTTCCAGTTCCTGCAAAGACAAAGGCTGATCTTCCAGCACCTCATGTTCCTGAATTTCCTCTGCTCCTCCAGCTTCTTTAACAGGATGAACGGGATGAACAGAATGAACTGGATGAACAGGATGGGAAGTATGGTTTGCAGTGCCATATCCAAGCTTGATGGTAGTTTCAGGTGAACCGATGTCCTGATATAATTTTTTTATCAATGGTTCATTTTCCGGTTGAAAGCCCTGCTCAGTACCCGTTTCGTTTTCAATCAGGTCTACCACAATTTTCTTCAGATCCGTCAGATCTTTTCTCATATCAAAAAGCACCTTATACAGGATATCCCGTTCCGAAAACTCAGAATTGGAACCTTCCTGTTTCATGACCATTGGCAAACCTGAAGTTTGCTGCTGGGGCAAATATTTTAACAGCGTTTCTGCATTAATCTCGCGCTTCTTCTCGATAACAGAAATCTGTTCTGTAATATTTTTCAACTGCCGGATATTTCCATGCCAGTAGAATTTGGCCAGCAGAGCTTCTGATTCCGTGTCCAGTTTTATAATGGGCATACGGTATTTAGGAGCAAAATCCGCTGCAAATTTCCGGAAAAGCAAATAAATATCCTGTTTACGCGAACGGAGTGGCGGAACCAGGATAGGAACTGTATTCAATCTGTAATAGAGGTCCTCCCGAAATTTCCCCTTTTCAATTGCCTGAGAAATATTCACATTGGTCGCAGCGATCGCACGTACATTTGTTTTCAGCACTTTTGATGAACCAACCTTAATAAATTCACCGCTTTCCAGTACACGAAGCAGGCGGGCCTGTGTTGCAACCGGCATTTCCGCTACCTCATCCAGAAAAATTGTTCCTCCATTGGCGACTTCAAAATACCCTTTGCGCGCCTCATGAGCCCCTGTAAAGGAACCCTTTTCATGCCCGAATAATTCCGAATCAATTGTACCCTCCGGAATGGCCCCGCAATTGACAGCAATGTATTGTCCGTGTTTCCGTGAGCTCAATTGGTGAATAATCTGCGGAAAAACTTCCTTCCCTGTACCGCTCTCTCCTGTTATCAGAACACTCAGGTCGGTAGGAGCTACCTGCATGGCAATATCAATGGCCCGTTCGAGCAGGGCCGAACTGCCAATGATTCCAAATCTGTTTTTTAAATCCTGTATCGTCATTGCGGTCTTCCAATTAGCGTAGCGGTGGT
>JABDEY010000064.1:13553-13803 GCA_013286805.1 Bacteroidota bacterium
CTGTCAGCACTTCTACATAATCCCCTTTTTTAAAATCCTGACGGTCAAATACGACAACTGAATTCTGCGAGTTCCGTCCTGAAAACTGCTTTTCTGATTTTTTCGATACGGCTTCCACTAAAACCCGGTGGGTTTTACCAAGTCCTGCTTTGGTGCGCTCCGCAGAATGTATTTGCTGGAGCGCTACAATTTCAGCCAGACGCTTTTGTTTTACCTCCGCCGATACATTATCTTCCAGTTTCCGCTCCGC
>JABDEY010000065.1:0-11794 GCA_013286805.1 Bacteroidota bacterium
CGGCATAATTAAGAAGACAGGCAAAACGCCTGATAAAGAATTGAACAAAGCAGAGAACTTAAGGATTCAGTATTTCAAACTCAAAAAATAAAGACAATGGGAGCAATTAATAAAATGAAACTTTTCAGTTTGGATGAAATCAAAGATGAATTCATTGGCAACAGAGGTACGCCAGAACGAAACTTGTATGAACAAGAACTGCAAGCTGAAATTTTAGGAGACGTAATTAAACAGGTCAGACTTGAACGACATTTAACTCAGGAGCAACTGGGAAAACTAATAGGTGTTCAAAAGGCTCAAATTTCGAAACTTGAAAACAACACAACAAATGTAACTTTAGATACTGTTTTAAGAGTATTTAGTGCATTGAAAGCAAAATTAAGTTTTAGCGTTTCATTATAGTTAATTTTTACATGATCCCCAAAGACACCATAGATAAAATTTTTGACGCTGCCCGTATTGAAGAAGTCGTTGGAGATTTTGTTACCCTGAAAAAGCGGGGAGCCAATTTGCTTGGTCTTTGTCCGTTTCACAATGAAAAGACCCCATCCTTTACGGTCTCCCCTGCAAAAGGCATTTACAAATGTTTCGGTTGTGGCAAGGCTGGAAGCTCCGTTAATTTTATGATGGACCATGACCAAATGAGTTATCCGGAAGCCCTGCGATACCTCGCAAACAAATACTCCATTGAAATTGTAGAAAAGGAACAATCCCCCGAGCAGATTCAAACACAGAACGAAAGGGAAAGTTTGTTTGTGGTATGTTCACACGCCCAGAAGTACTATACGAATAATTTAATGCACACAGACGAAGGTCGTTCGATAGGCCTGAGTTACTTCAGGGAACGAGGTTTCAGAGATGATATTATTGAAAAGTTTCAATTGGGCTATTCATTGGAAGACCGAAAAGCCTTTACACAGGATGCTCTAAAAAGCGGTTATAAACTTGAGTATTTGGTAAAAGCGGGCCTGACAATAAATAAGGAATCTGATTCATCTTCTGCTCAGCAATCATCCCCCAACACGCAGCAAAATTTCGATCGTTTCTCCGGCCGGATCATTTTCCCCATTCACAATGTCACAGGCCGCACCATCGCATTTGGTGGCCGCATTTTAAAATCCGATAAAAAGTTAGCCAAATACATTAACTCTCCTGAGACGGAAATTTATCACAAGAGCAATGTGTTGTACGGGTTGTTTTTCGCAAAGAAAACAATCATCTCGGAAGACAATTGCTTTTTGGTAGAGGGATACACGGATGTCATTTCAATGGTCCAGGCCGGGATAGAGAATGTAGTTTCCTCTTCGGGTACATCACTTACCGTTGAGCAGATTCAACAGTTAAAACGCTACACACCGAATATTACAATTCTCTATGACGGGGACAATGCAGGTATTAAAGCCAGCTTTAGAGGAATAGACATGATTCTCGAAGCAGGGATGAATGTAAAGGTCTTGCTTTTTCCGGATGGGGATGATCCGGATTCTTATTCCAAACGGGTAAGTCAGGAAGAATTGAAAACTTTTATTCGGGAACAAAGCAAGGATTTTATAGCCTTTAAAACAACTCTTCTTTTTAAAGAAGTCGCCCATGATCCGATAAAGAAAGCGAACCTGATTAAAGATATTGTTGAAACAGTTGCCATGATTCCGGAGGCCATACATCGTTCGGTTTATATTAAAGAATGTAGCCGGATAATGGAAATTGAAGAACAGATTTTGCTGAATGAACTGAATAAAATAAGGAGAAAAAAAGCAACGGACAAAAGCAGAACAGACTATTTAAGAGAAAACCAAACGGAATCAGGCCTTTCCGGAACAGATCAGGTTTATCCTTCCGAAACGATTGAACAAACAAAGCAGGAAACTGTTTCAATAAATGTGATAGAACATCAGGAGCGAAACATCATTCGCTTACTGCTGAACTTCGGTGATAAGATAGTTATTATTAGGGATGACGATGAACAAGGCCAGGCTGCAGAAACGCCTGTTGCGGCTGCAGAATTAATCATTCATGAATTGTCCCAGGACAATATTGTATTTGAAAACCCGGGCTATCAGTACATTTATACAAGTTATGTAGAAGGTTTTCAAAAAGGATCCTGGCCGGATATGAATTTCTTTATTAACAAAGAAGACCTTGTAATAAGTAAACTAGTCATTGATTTAATCAGCAGCCCACATACCCTGCACAACTGGGAACAGCACAATATACTTGTGCAGACCGAAGAACAGATTTTGAGAAAATCAATTTACGATTCGATATGGTCTTTTAAAGCCAAACACATAGAGAAATTATTGGATACTACCGCTCAGGAGATCAAATCTGCCGGTACGGATGAAGATCTGCTGTTATTCATGCATAAACAGGCTCAACTGATTGAGGCAAAAAAACATTTCAATAAATTGCTTGGAAGGATAATTGTAAAATAATATGCCGCAACAGGCTGATTCAGTAAAAAAACATTCCTTCGACGGGGCTGAACCTCCGCTCTTGCCTGATACCGGTTCTGTACTAAAAACCAAAGAGGAAAAGCCGGATACTTTAAAGGTAAAAGAACATGTTAAAAAAAAGGAGCATGACGGTAAGGAAAAACTGGTCAATAAACAGGAAAAATCACTAAAAAAAGATCAATCCGAAAACAAAGATCAATTACAAAAACAGGAACATCCAACTGCAAAAACGGAACAATCACTTTACACTGAACAACAGCGTCAAAAAACAGGCCGGCCCGTTCAACAAACCAAATTAACTTCCGTACTCCCTGATCAGGATTCAGCTAAAGGACAATCTTTCTTTGCAGTACACGAACTGAAAGTAAAATCTCAGTCCGATAAAATACACCTTCAAAACAGACAGTATTGGATAGAAGGAATAATTTTATTTTCATTGTTAATAATTGTTTGGGCCAGAAATGTACATACTAAAAGATTCGTCCGAATTGGTAAGGCTTTTTTTAATATCAGGGAGTTTTATCAGGTAGTTCAGGATGAATACGCCATGACGAATGGCTTGTCTATTGGTTTGGTTTTACTTTTCGTACTCATTCTTTCTGTATTTATTTATCAGGTGAACGTGTTTTATAACTTATTTGCATTGACACCTGCTCCATTTCTGTTTTATCTGAAAATTGTAGCCATTGTATTGTTATTTTTTATTTGCAAATTATTTATTGTCAACATGTTAGGCTCGCTTTTCTACGGAAGATCTGAAAAGGTGGCCGATTTTGTTTACAATATATTTCTAATGAATAATATCAGTGGCATTGTTCTGATTCCAATCGTGATTTTTACAGCATATTTTACAATTGTTGCCAGGCCAGCAATTCTCGTGGTAAGCGCCATCATTTTGATTTCCATGTATTTATATAGGATGGGGCGTGCTTTTAGGATTAGTTCAGGGGAAGGTAATGTTTCCCGGTTGTATTTTTTTGTGTATCTTTGCAGCCTCGAATTATTACCCTATTTGGTGATTTTTAAAGTAATTACGAGCCGATGAAATAGCCACATTACAGATGAAAGTTAAGAGTATTTTAGTTTCTCAACCAAGACCCGAAACGGAAAAATCCCCGTATTTCGACATGGCTCAGAAATATAAAATTAAGATCGACTTCAGACCATTTATTCATGTGGAAGGAATAGATGCCAAAGATTTCCGGAAGCACCGAATCAGCATATTAAACCATACAGCTATCATCTTTACCAGCAGAAGTGCTGCTGATCATTTTTTTCGTATTTGCGGTGAAATGCGGGTAAATGTTCCGGAGAGTATGAAATATTTCTGTATTTCAGAATCCACTGCCTACTATTTGCAAAAGTATGTGCAATATCGTAAGCGCAAAATTTTTCATGGCAAGCAAACCTTTCTGGATCTGACGGAGATAATAAAGAAACACAGAAACGAATATTATATGCTGCCCTGCTCGGATATTCATAAAGATGAAATTTCCGATTTTTTGGATCAGCAGAAAATCAGGTATTCTAAAGCAGTTATGTTTAAAACTGTTACCAGCAACCTCAAAGACATTAAAGATTTAAATTATGACGTGCTGGCATTCTTTAGTCCTACAGGTGTAAAATCTTTACTCAAGAATTTTCCTAAGTTCAAACAGGGGCACACCCGAATTGCAGCATTTGGTCCGGCCACTGCCAAAGCTGTTGAAGATGCCAAATTGGTGCTTAATATTTATGCTCCCACGCCGGAAGCCCCTTCCATGACAATGGCCCTTGATCAATATGTCAGGGCACCCGAAAAGGCGCCTTCTGTGGTGGCCTGGCCTAATCAGTCATTTCCTCTTAAAGCCGAACACAGGGATCCTGCGTCAAAAAAAGCAGTCAAGCCCGCAAGGAAAAAAGCTGCCAAAAAGTAATTTATCCTTCACAGTATCCGATGAAGCAGACCTTTACTAAAGCTGAAAGACTGTGCAGCAAATTACTGATAGAAAGGCTCTTTGAAAGCGGACATACATTTAACCTATTCCCTTTTCGGGTGATATGGCTAATGGAAAAACGGGATTCGCCTTTTCCGGCCCAAATTGCGTTTTCAGTTCCCAAACGTACATTTAGCCGTGCTGTTGATCGCAATTTGCTAAAAAGGCGTTCACGTGAGGCCTACAGAAAAAACAAGTTCCGGCTTTATGAATGCCTGAAATCACAGGATCAATTTCTTGCAGTAATATTGATTTATACAGCAAAGGAGAAAATACTGTACGATGTTGCAGAGAACAAAATAAATCAGGTTATTGACCGGTTAATAAAGGAGGCGAGTTGTGTTAAATAACGTTAAGGGAGGCGTGAATAGACTATTAAGCACGATATTTGTTGGTATGATAAGAATCTATCAGGGCGCAATTTCGCCTTACCTGATGCCTTCGTGCCGATACACTCCCACCTGCTCTCAATATGGTGTGGAAGCTATAAAAAAGCACGGAGCATGGAAAGGCGGATATTTGACGTTGAAGCGTTTTTTGTCCTGTGGCCCATGGGGAGGACATGGGGAAGATTTAGTACCTTAGAGTTTAATTGAAAAAATACGATATGAATAAGCTGAAAGTTATTTTCAAAAAAACCAGAATGTGGCTTTTGGCTGCAGTTCTGGTTGGAACAGCATTATTGTCTTACAGTTTTGTAGACAATTATTTCGAAGTGTCTAAAAACCTCGACATTTTCGCGACTTTATTCAGGGAACTGAATATGTATTATGTAGATGAAACAAATCCCGGAGACCTGATGAAGAAAGGCATAGACGATATGCTGGAATCACTTGATCCATATACCAATTACATTCCGGAATCAGATATTGAAGATTATAAATACATGATGACGGGCCAATATGGCGGCATTGGAGCTCTTATACGTCAGCATGGAGATAAAATTATGGTGGCAGAACCGTATGAAGGTTATCCGGCTCAAAAGTCCGACCTGCGGGCTGGAGATGTTATTACAGAAGTCAATGGAGTGGTAGTCAAAGGCAAAAAAACGGATGAAGTAAGTAAATTATTAAAGGGTTCACCCAACACACCTGTGAAAGTTATTCTGGAGCGGGACGGAGAAAAGAAACCATTGGAGAAAAATATTATTCGTCAGGAGATTAAGGTAAATAATGTACCCTACTCAGGAATGATTAGCAATAATATTGGGTATATAAAACTAACAGGATTTACGGAAAATGCAGCGAATGAAGTAAAGGATGCCCTTACCGAATTGAAGAAGAACCCCGACTTTAAATACCTCATATTCGATTTGAGAGGAAATCCTGGTGGCTTACTCAATGAAGCAGTGAATATTGTGAACCTGTTTGTAGACAAAGGCAGGGAGATTGTCAGCACAAAAGGGAAAGTGAAAGAATGGGACAGAACCCACAAGGCAGAGAAGGCTCCATTAGATACCATTACGCCTATGGTAGTACTTGTTAACCGGGGATCCGCATCTGCTTCAGAAATTGTTTCCGGTGCCCTGCAGGATCTGGACAGGGCAGTGATCATTGGTCAACGTAGTTTCGGAAAAGGCCTGGTGCAGCAAACCCGTCCTTTGAGTTACAATGCCCAGCTTAAAGTGACCGTTGCCAAGTATTACATCCCAAGTGGCCGTTGCATCCAGGCCCTGAATTATTCTCATCGTAATGAAGACGGAAGTGTGGACAAAGTGCCTGATTCCCTGATCACCGCATTTAAGACGGTGAAGAACAGACGCATTGTTTACGACGGAGCGGGAATAGCGCCTGATGTTGCACTGACACCTCAAAAGTACTCCAACATTTCAGCAAGTATTCTGAACAAGTCGCATATTTTCGATTATGCAACTAAGTACCGCATCGCTCATCCATCCATTCCCAAAGCATCTGTCTTTAGCCTGACGGATACCGAATATGCCGATTTTGTAGCTTTTCTGAATGATAAAGATTACGATTATACCACTAACACAGAGAAGCTGATGACCGATCTGAAAAAGAGCGCTGAGGAAGAAAAAAATTACGATGGAGCAAAAGCGGAATACGATGCATTGAACACTAAGCTGGCACACAATAAACAGGCAGATCTGCAGAAATACAAAGATGAAATCAGAACCTTATTGGAAGAGGAAATAGCCTCACGTTATTATTTTCAGAAAGGCCGTTTGGAATCTTACATCAAAAGCGATACGGAGGTGGCAGAAGCCATAAGGATTTTGAATGATAATACTAAATACAAAGCCATTCTGACAACCATTGAAAAACCCACCCACCCCTTTCATTCTGACAAGTTTAAGGAGAAAGAAAAAACAGCCACCGGGCAGAATTAATCAGACCGTATGATTACCCTCTGACATAACGATCAATTCTGCAACCTGATGAGGAGTAATCTCATTGATGCAATGGCAAAGTAATGGGTTATTTCGGCAATCAGAGCATTTTATATTTGTGCTTATAGCAAATGCCCTGTTTCCAATAGGCTGCCACCGGCCAGGATGCATGGGTCTGATATTCGGGAAAAGTCCAATGGCCCCTGTTCCCAATACCGCTGCAATATGCAGGGGACCAGTACTTGGCGCAACCAGAAAATCAGACTTCGCGATAAACGCAATAAATTCAGAAAGTGAAAATTTACCGGTAACATCTGTAACTGAAACGGGGAGTGTTTTCATCCAGTCAGATAGCAGCCTTCCTTCCTGTTCAGTACCGCTGATAAGTATCCTATACTTTTCCGGCGGCAATAAACCAATTAGCTTCTGATAATTATCCAGGCTCCATTCGCGTGCATGTGCATTTGACTTGGGATGAAGGATGACATTGATCCGGTCAGAAGCTATCAATTTTGTTGCTTGTTCAGGAAACAAAGGTATTTTTCCGAATCCCATAAAAGCAGAAAATTCATTTAACTCAGGTACATCAAAAATGCCCAGAGGTTCGAGTAATTTAAAATTGAGCTGAACTTCATGCAGGGCCGAATTTTTTCTGCTCAGGCGAATCAGTTTATTAACTGTTCCCCAATGGAAAAGCCGGTTGGTTGTGCCAATTCTGTATTTTATTCCAACTTGTTTGGCTAAGAGGGTAATCTGCCGGTTTGGGAATACATGAACAATGGCATCAGCCCCATAGCTGGCTAATTGAATCAGCGCTTCTTTTTTGTCTTTTGCAAGAAGTTCATCCGCATTAATAAACCCATCAATGTATTCACAACAATTGATAACAGGCTCCGTATAGCCTCTGCCCATAAAGAGCAAACGTGCTTCCGGATAAAACTTTTTAATAATTCCGCAGAGTGGAAGTGTTAAAATGACATCACCAATCGCATCTGTACGACTGATAATGACTGATTTTATATTTAGTTTATCATGAATTTGCATTCCAGGCAGCTCGTAGTTTTTTATACTTCAGAAAGGTAGCATACGCAGATATTCGGCAAACAGAAAATCCGGCTTTCCCGTCCAGAAAACCAAGTTTAAAGAAATAGTCTGAGATGAATTTTACGGCAGGGCTCAGAACTAATTTTAGGAGAGGGGCCTGCTTCCCTTTTTTGTATTGGGCATTCGCCAATATATCTGTAAAATAATACACTTGTTGATAATGTTCTTCCTTTGAATAATAACTATAATGCAGAATATCTCCCTTCAAATATCCGGTTTTGCTGTCGCCCTCCGCCATTTCAAATTTATCGTGGGGATTAGTGCCTCCCCATTTTCCCTTGCGTGAATCCCAGAGCCGGAGTTTGCGGTCGGGATACCAGCCGCAGTGATGTATCCAATTTCCGCAATAATTGGTGAGGCGGTTCATATAGTAACCATCCCCGACCCAGTTATTTTTAGCCCCGGCAATGGATTGCTGCAGTTTTACTGATAAAGCTTCGTCCGCATCCAGAGAAAGGATATGCGGAAAAAGCGCCTGCGTGATGGCAAAGTTTTTTTGTTCAATATGTCCCTCAAACGCATGTTGTACAAGTCGCACTCCTGCCTTCTCACAAAATTCAGCGGTCCTGTCAGTTGAAAAAGAATCAACCACAACAACATCATCTGCAACAGACTTTACGGAATCAAGGCAGCGGGAAATATTGCGCTCTTCATTATGAGTAATTATGACGACAGAAAGTTGAATCATTTATGAATAATCAGCTTTTGCACTGCTGTTCCCTGAGTGGTTTTTAAATAAAGAAAGTAAATGCCGCTGGATACATCCAGGTGAATGGTTTCCTGATCCTTGTTTACCATAGCCGAATAAACTTGTTCACCCAGAACATTGTAAATTTCCAATAAAGGGTTCTCTGACCAACTGACTGATCCCTGGGACATCATGCCTGAACCCTGAGACAGTAAACCCGTAACCTGAAAGACCCCTTTGGAAGGATTCGGATAAACCGAAACATCCCGCGTATTTTCCATCTCCCTTATAAGAGTAGCTGCGCAGCTTTGCATTGGAGGACTTACCGTAACAAATGAAGAACTGACCGAAATCGTGCGGTAGCATCCATTAAAGGCTGCCCCTGTTTGAACATAACGGGTCCCGCAGGTTGTACAGTTTTCACTGATCATCTTTCCGGTCTTGTCCGTAACAACATTTTGGTGCTGATGTCCGGCAAGCACCAGGTCCACCTGATTTGAATCACAGATATTCAGAAAAACGCTTCTGTTATTTGCTAAAGAGCCGGCAGCGGGATCCAGAATAGTCTGAGCAGTATAGGCCGAACCATCACAGTTGGTTCCGGCCAGGTTTTCGGGAGGATGATGCATCACAATAATTTTTCTCTTGCTGCTGTTCTGGACAAGTTCGTTTCTGATCCAATCGCATTGTTCGGCCGTAAGTCCTGATCCATCTGGTGTGAGCGGGTCAATTTCATCCCAATAGGCAATGTCATTTCCCGAACGCATTAACAGAATAATTAAATTATCCTTAATAACAGCATAATCCGTATCAGGGGCAATAGAATGGGCATAATTAGAAAGGAAATTAGTTTGCGTCAAAGAACCAGGGGGATAGAGGGTTGTATAATAGTCATGGTTTCCAGGGGTGAAATACATAGGAATAGTCTGCAGGGAATCGAGGTGATAAGCTCCAATTCCAGGGTTATTAACAGAAGATGGAAATAAAAACCGGGTTAGAACAGAATACATAGGAGGGTTGCTGTTACCGACGTTTGAAATATCTCCGGTCGCAACCACAAATGCAGGTTTTGGGCTCAGGTTATTAAATTCCTTCAGGTAACATTTAGCCATTGCACCATTGAGGTCGCAACTGTTTACTAAAGAAGTAACACTTGAAACGTGTATGTCGGAAATATGAACAAAAGTAAATTGTGCAAAAGAGGGATACGACACGAACAGAACTGCAGAAAAGAGCAGGTTTTTCACAAAAAGAAACAGGTTTTTCATTAGGAAATCAGACTCGGCAGTTAAAAAGGAAATGATTTCTACTAAGTTAGAAAAAACAACCAAATAATCAATCTAAAACAGGGGTTACCCGCATCCTAATTTCCGTTTTTATTGTGCTTATAAATCCACATTATGCTGATTTACACGATTTTTATTAATTTAACGCCTCCTAAACCAAAAAAAATGCTTAAGAAACTTATACTTATCGGGCTCCCGGTCATCGTGATTGGTGCTGGTGTTTATGCCTATGTTTTTTTACTGAAGAAATCCCAGGAACATTTTAAACTGATACCCTCAGACTCATTTGGGGTAATGACAATTGACCTGAAATCGATCGCTGAAAAGGGAAATTACAAAGCCTGGGGTGACCTTTTTGTAACAAAAAAGCTGAATGAAAGCGCAAAACCTGAAGGAGAGAATGGGCGGTTTATGAAAGAGCTGATCAGCAATCCATTAAGTATGGGTATTGATCCTGTCAGCGACCTGTATCTGTTCTTCCAGTATTCCGGAAATAGTCAGCCATCCTTCGGTATCGCCTTTGCGGTAAGAAATGAAACTGATCTCGAAAATGTGTTGATGAAAATTCCGGAAAAAGACCTGAGCGTTGATAAAAAGGAAGTACAGAATAAAGAGGGGTACAAATTATTTCATTTTAGCAAGGGAGCTGCATTGGCCTGGAAAAAAGGGGCAGGTTTGTTTGCAACAGGATTAACGGATGCGGATCTGGATACCTATGTGGATAAAATTATGAAACAGGAAAAATCAGCTTCACTGGCCGACAGGAAAGATTTCCTTGAGTTTACACAAAAGAAACAGGACATTGGTATATATATTAATTATGCCGGTATTTTTAATTCTTCCATAGGTTCAATGGCCACGTTGACCCTGCAAAGCAATCAATATATAGCAGCCTTTAAAACGGCAAGCGTTACCATGTCAATACTATTTGAAAAAGATAAAATAGCTATCCGAAGCTTTTATCAAAACAGCAACCCGGATGCATTTGATAAATATAGTTTCATTGGCTCCTCCGCTTTAACGGAAGGCATACTTAAATCATTGACTCCAAAGCCCCCGCTGGCCTTTTGGGGTTTTACAATGGATATGAAGAAATTGCTGGCGTTATTGATAAGTGACATCGCTACCATGCAATCTATTTCCGGAGCTGTGAAGGATTTAGGTGTAACGCCGGTAGAACTTGGAAATTTATTGGGAGGCGAACTGGCCGCTACGCTGAATGATTTTAAGATGTCGGCTGTAGAGAAAAAACATTATGGCTGGGATCCTGCTACAAATGAGCCTACAGAGTCCATGGTCACGGATACAACGCTCCTCCCCGAATTTAGTTTAACCTTAAGCATTAACGATAAAGCTGTTCTTCAAAAATTGCTGGATCACTTTAAATTACCAAAAGATGAGGCCGGTTATTACAAAATGGCAATAGGTTCTGATTATTACCTGGCAGAAGATAAGGCCGGCATTACACTTACAAATTCCGGGGAGATTGCGACGGAGTTGAATTCCAAAAAAGAATTTCCATCCATCATAGGAGGTAAAGCAGGTGAAATAGCCAAGTCAGCCCCCACAGCGTTTTACATTGATTTGACATTGAACGATTATCCGGAAGCCGTTAGAACGTATTTAAACAAAATGATGAAAGAAGAAAACTATAAACTTTTTAATGATTTCATGAACATGTTCATCTGTATAGATGGGAAAGGAACCTCAAAAGAAGGAGAAATGAATATTCGCATGAGCGGAAGTGATGAAAATAGTCTCTGGCGTATTATTAAACAGTCTGATAACATTGGGCAGCAGATAGATTTGCAAAAAAAGAAAAAGGAAAAAGAGGAAGCAGAACAAGAACAAAAGCATGCGATGGACCAGGCAACTGCCGTGGCAGATTCTTTAGCAGCCTCAGCCGGATCAAGGTAATTTCAAAACGGCTAAAATGC
>JABDEY010000065.1:11804-13344 GCA_013286805.1 Bacteroidota bacterium
TGGCCGGAGATCTATTTGATGATTCACGGATTTGGGCTAAATCAGTTGAGCTGGAAACTTCGGGAAGGATTCTGGTGAAGGCCGATTCAGGGAAAGGGAAATCCACACTCATTGCTTTCATTTACGGAAGCAGAAGAGACTACACCGGCAGTATTGATTTAGATGGAAAAAACATCTCCGGGCTCAGCCTGGATGAACTGGCAAGTTACCGGCAAACAAGGATGAGCGTAGTTTTCCAGGATTTGCGCTTATTTCCCAACCTGACAGCGAGAGAAAATATTGCATTGAAATTAACATTGGCTCCCGGTATATCTGAGGCGGAAATCAAGGTATTGACCGAAAAAATGGGAATGCAGATTTACCTGGACCAAAGGTGCGGAACTTTATCGTTGGGTCAGCAACAGCGAATTGCAATAATCCGGGCCCTGGTTCAGCCTTTCGAATTCCTGATGCTCGATGAACCCTTCAGTCACCTGGACAAAGGAAATACGGAAATCGCCTGCGCACTCATCCGGCAACGCTGTGAAAACCAGAAAGCAGGAATGCTGATCACCAGCCTTGGAGAAGAATATGCTGTTGATTTTACACAACGTTTAACCGTATAGGCCTTGTTAAAGAAACTTTTATTACAACATCAGAAATTCCTGCAGCTTATCCTGACAGGGTTAGGTTCCCTCATAGGCATGTCTTTGGTTATTCTTGCCTTTCAGGCCTGGTTTGATTTTACCGGACTTATGCGGCCGGAGTCGGGCATTATTAATCCCCAATACATCATTATCAATAAAAGCATTTCCCTTCTTAATTCACTGCAAAAGAATTTGTCAGTTTTTTCGGCCGATGAAATAAAAAAAATTCAGGAACAAAACGAAGTAACAAAGACTGGTGCATTCACCTCTAATTTATTCCAGGCAAGCGCTTCCACCGGAGGAGGTCTGGGTGGTAAATTTCTCCCCTTCTCAACCGATCTGTTCTTTGAAGCTTTGCCGGACGAATTTGTAGACGTGCAGACCGATGCCTGGCATTGGAAGGAAGGTCAATCCGAAGTTCCCATCATTATACCGACCGATTACCTGAACCTGTACAATTTCGGTTTTGCACCCAGTCAGGGATTGCCACAGCTTTCCAAAGGCATGATACAAATGGCCGGGTTCTCGGTTCATATTTCAGGAAATTCCAAAACAGCCCAATTGAAAGGAAAAATTGTGGGATTTACGGACCGCATCAACTCTATATTAGTACCTCAGTCCTTTATGGACTATGCTAATAAAACCTACGGAGACGGAGAGACATCGGGTCCGTCTCGCCTGGTCCTGGTTACAAAAAATCCCGGACCCTCTGCACTGTTGAAATTCCTAAAAGAGAACGACTATGAAACAAATCCTGAAGAACAGCGCAATGCTAAATTTTATTCACTGGTGAATATTGTCTTTTCAGTTGTACTGACCATTGGTGCTGTTATTGTGTTGCTGGGCCTGCTTGGTTTTATTCAATACAGCCAGTTGCTGGTGGCCAAATCAGATTATGAATTAAAAACACTCCT
>JABDEY010000066.1 GCA_013286805.1 Bacteroidota bacterium
ATTGTTTACAGCGACAGCTATCCCCTGCTTTTCGGTTAATTCATGGCGCAGCAGCAAATCATAAAGTTTCTGAGAAGAGGAAATGGATTCGGAAGTATTATTTATTACTATATTCATTTTACTTTTCCCTATGCGCAGGCATTATCCTGATCAGGTTCTCAGAGTTTTTTCTCAGCTTCGGATTTCCAAAATCCGGGGCACCTCTAAAGTATATTCCGCTAAGGTAGTTTATTTTTTATACTCTTCGTCCTTGAGTTTTAACTGAATTTAAACAGTTTTACGTAACTTCGTCCGATCAATCCATACTTTATATTTTAAGCCCTGCCATGATTTTAAGGACTGAGAATCTGATCAAAAAATACAAAAGCCGCACAGTCGCCAAAGACGTATCTGTTGAAGTGAAACAGGGAGAAATTGTTGGGTTGCTTGGACCTAACGGGGCCGGGAAAACAACTTCCTTTTACATGATTGTTGGGATGATTAAACCAAATTCCGGTAAAATATTTCTGGATGAAGTTGATATTACCGAAGTCCCCATGTATAAACGCGCCCAAATGGGTATTGGTTACTTGCCTCAGGAAGCATCTGTGTTCAGGAAGTTAAGCGTGGAGGACAATATTAAAGCGATTCTTGAGTTTACCAAACTAAGTAAAAAGGAGCAGGCTGAAAAACTTGAACTCTTACTGGATGAATTCGGGCTTCAGAATGTCCGCACAAATATAGGCGATGAACTTTCGGGAGGTGAGCGCAGAAGAACAGAGATTGCCCGTTGCCTCGCAGTTGATCCCAGATTTATTTTATTGGATGAGCCATTTGCAGGAGTAGACCCAATAGCCGTGGAAGACATTCAAATTGTCGTCCATAAATTAAAAGAAAAAAACATCGGAATTCTGATTACCGATCACAATGTTCATGAGACACTGAGTATTACCGACCGGGCTTACCTGTTGTTTGAAGGCTCCATACTTATGTCAGGTACCGCACAAGAACTTGCAAATAACGAGCAGGTGCGCAAGGTTTACCTGGGACAGAATTTTGTCCTCAGGCAGTAATTTTAAATTTGAACTTTCAGTAGTTCAGAACACTGCTGAGCGTTTTTCCTAATCCATTCTTCACCCTTACCATAATCAGATACATTCCTGAACTTTGATTGCTCAGATCCAACTCAAGTGTTTTCTCCGAAGTATACGTTGTACTTAATTTCCTGCCAATCGCATCAAAAATGCTTATGGTTTTATTTACTCCGGACTGATTAAAGTCCAGTCTGACCTTATCTGAAAATGGATTAGGAAAAACGCTCAGCAGTGAGGGGTCCGTGTAATTGATAATTCCATTGGTTACATCACCCAGATTGATATTGTCAAGGTAAATCGCCTGTCCGTTATATCCCCTGTTCTGGAATGCAATCATAAGAGAGGTTTGTCCGACATAAGACGCCAAACTAATTGTATCCGTACGCCATTGGCTTGCTTTGGGAACGAAAATAGATTTGGTGACATCAGGTGCTGTGGCCAGGGAGGTTCCACCCTTTAAATAAAGCAGGGTACCAGTAGTTCCGCAATCAGTGGAAATAAGAACAGCGAGGCTGTCGCTATACGTGGCACTGTATTGAGCATAGGCCACATCAAAATATACTTTTTGGGAAACGTCGGTCACATCGAAAAGTGGAGTGCGCAATTCATCACGGGTACCACTTGCATTTAAATCATAGTTATCAAACATGGTACAGGGAGCAGGTTTGCCGACCGTTGTATTCTGAGTCCAGACCAGGCCGTCACTGCCGGCATCATAGTTGATCCAGTTTGCCGGTGGAAAATTTGCCGCCTGAAAACCCTCCGTTAATGGAAGAAGCGTATGCACCGATACCTGAATGTAAACGGTTTGTGTCATGGTATTGGTTCCGTTCGCGTTAGAGCAGGTAAGTATTACATTATAAGATCCGGCCGTATTGTAAACAACGGAAGGATTCTGAAGCGAAGACGTGGATGGCGTTCCGCCCGGAAAGTTCCAACTCCATGCAGTAGGCAGAAAGCTGGATTGATCCGTAAAGTTCACCGTAGATCCCGGACAGACCTGCTGCTTATCAGCAGCGAAGCTTGCAATAGGGGCCAGTGTGCCATTGTTTAATAAATCCGCTTCCCACAAACCACGGCCAAATGTCGCTGCACGTATTTTTCCAAGGGGATAGAAAATCTGAAGATCAAACACTGAAACATTTGGAAGCCCTGTATTGTAAGCTACCCAGGAGCTCTGAGTTGAATCACGGTAATAAATTCCAACATCACAGCCTACATATATTCCTTCTTTTGTTCCATTCCAGTAAACGATACAATTGGCCGGCAGGTTCGGAAGGCCGCTTGAAAAATTTGTCCAGGTTGTTCCCCCATCCCTTGTGACATAGACTTTGTTTCCACTGGAGTACCCGGACAGCGTTACCCATGCCGTGGAAGGATCTGTTGGTTTCACAGCCACATTTGTAATATATGTATTAGTGACAGGCAGAGTACCTGTTATATCGGTCCAGGAGGTTCCCCCGTTAACAGTCGTAAGAAGTGCAGTTCCTCCCTGGATGACATACAGCACAAGGGGGTTTGAAGGTGCGACTGCAAACTCATTAATAGAGGCAGTAGAGGTGCCGGGAAGTGTTCCCATCTGCGTCCAGTTGTTGCCTTGATTGGTTGATTTAAACATTTGCTGAAAACCGCTGTAAATAGTATTGGCAATAAGAGGATCCTGATGCCAGGGTGTGACCCATGCTCCATTACCCGATGTTCCGGTTGTAATTGGATTCCATGTATTTCCACCATCGGTCGAACCATTAAAAGAACCCTGATATTGTTCCCCATACATCACTTTGTCATTACTCCAGTCAATGAAGCAACCCATACCATCGCCACCCAGTGTCTGAGTCCAGCCCCCGCTGTAAATATTGGTACCATTGTCCTGGGCGCCCGAAATTGCCAGATTGGATGTCGTTTTGCTCATTCCGATTTTATACATCTCGGTAATATTCATATTCCCGTTCATAGCTGTCCAGGTAGCACCTGTATTAGCAGTATTGAACACCCCGCCATCTGTTCCGGCATACAGATTTGTACCCGACTGATAAATCAGGCCATGAATGTCTGCGTGCACATAGGGCGCACCCTGGCCTGTCCACTGGGCGTATAAACTCCAACTGGTCCCGGCAGTTGTGGTTCTCCAGATATTCACCCCCCCGACAACGACCTCGTTTGCATTCGTCGGAGAAGCTGCAATAGAAAGAGTATACCATCCCTGGCCACCTACATCACTTCCGTTAGAAGCCCATCCGAGCAGATTTGGAGAGGTAGCTTTGGAAGTGAAAGTCAGGCCTGCGTCAATACTTTGATAAAATCCCTGAAAGCCATCATTGTTGGCATCGCTGCCGACAATATAAACATAGGATGGATTTGCAGGAGTTACAGCAATAGACATACGATCAACTGCGGTATTGGCAGGAAGTCCGGTGGAACTGATGCTGAATGTCTGTCCCCCATCTGAAGATCTGTAAAAGTCTGTACTCACCGCAAAAACAACTGTGGTATCACCGGGACGGTACTGCAAATCAGTCACCTGTGTACCACTTGCTGCCACCAGATTCCAGGTAGCTCCGGCATCTGCGCTTCGGTAAATTCCCTGAGTACTTGCAACGAATAAAACATTTTTATTGAGTGGATTTATAAGTAATTTATAAATTTTGCTTGTTTGAGAAACCGGCCAGGATAAACCACTTGGGTTCCAGGTCATGCCTCCATCAAGGGATTTCAGAACTCCAATGCTATAGGAATCTCCCGCATCCCCATCCCCGGTAGCAAGGTACATGACCTGTGGATTTCCTGGTTCGAAAACAAGATCAGAGCACCCTACCACAGCTAACTGATCCGTCTTGGTAGACCAAAGAGAGCCCTGATTGGTACTGTTCCAAAGGCCCCCATCCGGGGTTGCGGCCCAAACAGAAGAAGAAGAGGAATCAAAACGTAACACATTCACCCTGCCTGTATTCCCTCCGGACGGATCTCCAAAAGGCCCCAGAGCGGTCCAGGTGCTTGAAAGTGTATGTCCACTAAATGTTGATCTCTGAGCTGCGTACTCCTGCTTGTATTTCTGGTATTCTTCAAAGGTGCGTGTTACCTGTCTGACATCTCCGCTTGGATAGACTCGGGGTGTCATATAGTTTTCCCAGCGTTTAAATAATTCGTATCCGGGCATTTCCTGTTCCATGTCTTCGTGTTCACCCTTGGTAGCAGCTTTGTGGGCAGCTTTGGCTTTCGCACTATCTGGCTCAAATAGCCGCTGGCTATTTGCCCGGTCCTGATAAAATTCTTTCTGAGTGTCATAGAAATTACGGCTGGGATCAGCCATGTGCTTTTTCCAATCCTGTGCCTGGACGGCGCAAACGAAAATCAAACTTACAAGTACTAATAAACCCTTTTTCATGGAGAATTATTTTACAATTTGTGACTGTATTTTACTTTAAGGAATTTGGAAGGTATTTAAAAAAAGCGGGAAAAGCAACATCATGCGTATAAAACCATGCGAAATGAGAAAACGCAGATAACGGATTGTACTCTCTATGAACCGGACTATGTAAGCTTTTAAGGTCTGGGTTGTACCCTCTTTTGTTCCTTGATTCCTGCAGTCCAGCTTTCTGAGTAAGCTGAAATAATTTCAAAAGGTGTTGATTTGTGAGAGGCGATAAGAAACAAAACGCCAATAAAGCCTGTCTTCATTTAGACAGGCTTACTTTTTTTTGATAATCACCGTTTTTTTTACAGAATCAGCACCCGATTTATGCATATGCTCTTCTTTCTCTCCCATTTCGCATTTCCCTTTTTCCATTTTACCCTCACAACATTCTTCTTTCTCACCCATCTCACATTTTTCACCCATCTCACATTTTCCGCCCATTTCACATGAACCACCTTCCATACAACCTGAACCATGATGCATTCCCATTCTTCTGTGACCCATTCTGCCTTCTGAACATTCGCCTCTTCCTTCTGAACACTCTCCTCTCATTCCTTCATGCATATACATCATTTCCATTCGTGACCCATAACCCATTCCCCGGCCTTCCATTTCCATTTTATTATGGCAGCGCATACGGCAAATGGACAACATCGAACAAAGTATCAGTCCAAGGACAAACACAATAATGGCAATACCTGCATAGCGGAACCATTTGCTGAGCTGGTTTTTATTAATATAAATAAACAGGAAGATGGCAGCTATTAACACAAAAGTTTCAATAGCTAAAGCGAGATTGCATTTTACTACCATGGGGTTTTAGTTTATTAGTTTAAAGTTAAAAGTTCAGGACCCGAATTTACTTCATGAAAACCAATAAAAAAAGTTTAATCCCCTAAATAATTTCAGGTAATCATTTGTGTACCTTTGCAACCTTAAAAATTACAGGGGATGATTTCAGTAAACGGGTTGAGCGTTGGTTTTGGGGGATCCTTCCTTTTTGAGGACATCTCATTTCTGATTAATGTAAAGGATCGCGTTGGACTTGCCGGAAGAAATGGAGCAGGTAAATCTACCCTTTTGAAAATACTTGCAGGCTTACAAAAGCCGCAAAAAGGTGAAGTCTCCAAACCGAGTGAATGCACAATTGGTTATTTGCCCCAGGATATGGTACACAACCTGGGTAAAACGGTTTTTGATGAAGCCGCCACGGCCTTTGATGAAGTCAAAAAACTAAATGATGCGATTCTGACAATTACCCATCAGCTGGAAACACGGACGGACTTTGAATCAGAGGCTTATATGAACCTGATCACTCATTTGCACGAGGCACATGAACGTCTTGACCTGATTGGTGCCGGCTCCATAGATGAAAAAATAGAATTGACGCTTCTGGGTTTAGGTTTTGAGCGCGGGGATTTTACCCGCCTTACGGATGAATTCAGTGGTGGCTGGAGAATGCGAATTGAACTTGCAAAAATATTGCTGCAAAAGCCAAATGTGGTCCTGCTGGATGAACCTACCAACCACCTCGACATTGAATCCATTTTATGGCTGGAAGATTTTTTAAAGAATTATTATGGAGCTGTGGTGATGGTTTCTCATGATAAGCGTTTCCTGGATAACCTGACTACACGCACCATTGAAATATCGATGGGCAAAATTTTTGACTACCGCGCCAATTATTCCAAATACCTGATTCTTCGTAAAGAGCGCAAGGAACAACAGGATTCAGCTGCCAAGAACCAGCAAAAATACATTGATAAAACACAAATCCTGATTGATAAATACCGGGCTAAAGCAAATAAGGCATCGTTCGCACAATCACTCATTAAAAAACTCGATAAGCTTGAAATTGTTGAAGTGGATAGTTCGGATAATTCCGGAATCTCTATTCGTTTTCCGCCTGCCCAGCGGGGAGGCAAAGTTGTTGTTGAAGCAGACAATGTGAAAAAACAATATGGAGAAAAAGTCATTTTCAGCAAGGTGGAATTCCTGATCGAACGGGAAGAGAAAATTGCATTTGTAGGGAGGAATGGTGAAGGTAAATCAACCATGTTAAAACTGATTGTCGGGGATCAGCCTGTAACAGAGGGGAAAATCACCCTGGGTCATAATGTCCGGATTGGTTATTATGCGCAGAATCAAACAGAAATGCTGGATGTGGAAGCTACCGTATTTGATACAATTGACGAAGTTGCAGTTGGAGAGATGCGTAAAAATGTACGGAACCTGCTTGGTTCTTTTCTTTTCAGCGGAGACGATATAGAAAAGAAAGTGAAGGTATTATCGGGTGGAGAAAAATCACGTCTGGCCATGTGTAAACTTTTATTGGAACCTTATAATTTACTGGTGCTGGATGAGCCAACCAATCACCTTGACATTCGTTCAAAAGAGGTTCTGAAAAGTGCACTGATGAAGTACGATGGTGCGCTTGTCATTGTTTCGCATGACCGGGATTTCCTTCAGGGCCTCACCAGTAAGGTGTATGAATTTAAGAATGGAAATGTAAAGCAACATATCGGGGATATCAATGAATACCTGGAGGAAAAAAGGATTGAGCAATTGATGGATCTTGATCTGAAGGAAAAGTCAGAAAACAAAGGCCATCCCTCAGTTAGTTCAGGTCAGAAACAGGCTGGTGCAAGTCAGAATGAAACTGACCTCAAGAAAGAAGCTGCTAAAAAAGAATTTGAAGAAAAAGAGCGGCAGGAGAAGGAATTAAAAAATTTACAGAATCAGAATTCCAGGATAGAAAAGGAAATAGAACGATTGGAGAGGGAAATTAAAACCTTCGATGAAAAACTTGCTGACCCGGATCAATACCAGGCCATCGTAAACGACAAAACCACCTTCTCCAAATACGAAGATTTTAAAAAGAAACTGAGCCTCGAGATGCTTAAATGGGAAGAGTTACAGGGAAAATTGTCGGCTATTTAGATTCCGCATGCTGGGTACCCATGATGCGGTCCCAGAAACTCAGGTACAGACCATAGTTACCCTTAAAGTATTTGTGATGGGCGTTGTGCGCCACGGATGTATTCACCCATTTTCCGAACCAGTGCCGGTTAAAATTTTTTGGATAGAGCTCGAATCCCAAATGTCCGTATACGTTATAAATGATCATAAAAAGAAAGAAAAATCCCAGGTGGTAAATGGTAACGGGCAGGGTAAACAGGAAAATAACAAAGATGCCAAATTCAAAAAGCGCCTCCAGCGGATGGAAAGAATACGCTGCCCAGGGGCTTGGATTGGTCGAACGGTGATGAAGCAGATGGACAGTTTTAAACAGCACAGGATGATGAACAAGCCGATGCATCCAGTAAAAATAGGTGTCGTGCATGAAAAACATAAGTACAAAAGCAAAAGCAAAATAACCATTACTGTGAAGACTTAAGTCTGTATAAAGGGTAGTATGCTGTCTGAACGAAGGGATTGTAAGAATCAGTACGGACAAAGCAGAGAAAATAATCATGGTACTAATGGAATAAAGTACTTCCCTGCGGTAATCCTTCCTGGATGGAAATTCCGGCTGAATTTTTTTGGGGGCAACCTTTTGACGAAAAAGTACATAAAAGAAAAGGAAAAAAAGGCCCGCAAAAATAAAATAGCGCAGGCCAATCAGTAATAAGGTCTGCGTGAATTTTTGAACTAAGGTATGTACCAGGTCCACGTTCAGCTAAATTATTTTGTTACCGGGCAGGAACAGTTCCGTTCCCTGTTTTTTCAATTGGTTTCGGTTTCGCCTGAGGCAAAGGTTTACGTATAATTTTTTGCTCAGACATGGCAGTTGCATAAACAAAAGAGGCAATAATGGCAGAAGCCTGCATGAGGTCTGCTTTTTGCAGGCGATCGTAAGTATCCAGATCTGAATGATGTGTTCTGCTGAAATAATCCATGGGGTCCTGTATAAACTGAAACCCGGGTATTCCGACTTCGTCAAATGCAATATGATCCGTGGAGCCTGTACTTCGGGTAGTAACAGTCGTCGCTCCCAGATCATGAAAGGGATTGAGCCATGATTCAAACAAGGGCCGCATCGCATCATTCCCCTGAAGGTAAATGCCTCTGATCTTTCCGCCTCCGTTATCCAGGTTATAATAGGCAGAAACTTTGGCATGTTCAGGCTTTAGCTGCATCGTCACCGGATCGGCAAAGTGATTCTTCACATATCCTTTGGAGCCAAGCAAACCCTGCTCCTCCCCGCTCCAAAGAACAATTCGTATAGTCCTGCGTGGTTTTAGCATTAATGTGTCAAGAATACGCATAGCTTCCATCATAACGGCGCAACCTGCTGCGTTATCGGTAGCACCTGTGGCAGAATGCCAGGAATCCATATGTGCTCCTATGATAACCAATTCATTTTTCAACACATTATCAGTTCCGGGAATCTCAGCAACAACATTATATTGCAGCGTATCTTGTTCGGAGAACTTAGTAGCAATTTCCATGTCCAGGTGTACGTCCTTTTTCGCATCCAGCAGACGTATAATTCTGTTGAAATGCTCAGGGCTCATTTCCATTTCAGGCAAAACCGGCTTGGCAGCAACTGCATACGATGCACCATTGGTGGTAAACAGCGTGCCCATTGTATTCCCGCGCCCACTGATTACAGCCAGCGCATTTTCGTCTGATAAAAAAATGTTCACTTTCATGCGCAGTTTGCGTGCTGCCTTCAGTTTTTCTATATCCGCAGGACTGCGCTCATCGGATTTTTCATCCAGTGATTTATCCTTGTACAGATTCTGAAGTTCCTCTTCTGTATAACGGGTAGCATCTGGCTTAAGCCCAAGTTTCATCTCAGTAGTTGTTCCTGGCAGGACAATAATTTTACCTTTCAGTTGGCCTTTGTACTTGTCCATATCACTTTCAGATTCAATCCTGACCAGAACTACTGAAGCGCTGACAAGTCCATTTGTTCCGGGAGTCCAGGCTTTAGGAACGGCAACCAGTTCCTGGTAATAAGGCTGTGTCATTGCAATATAGGACTTCTGTATTTCCCATCCCTTCCCGAATCCACCCCAGGCCTCTCTGTTCACATTCACCAGACCCCAATCCTTCATTTGTTTGCAGGCCCATTCCTGGGCATTCTTTAAATTGGAAGAGCCAGTAAGCCGGGGTCCACAAACATCCGTCAGATTAAACAGGTTATCCATAACGTGTGAGTGATTGAAAGCTATATCCTTGATTTTTGAAATAGTAAAGAAATCTGGCTTTTCCTGCTGGGCCAATATTTCCAGATTCGGATAGAAACCTGAACACAGTGAAAAAAGAAAAACTGATTTTAGAAGGCGGAAAGACGGCATATGATTTAGTTTATATGTTTACAAATTAGGTTGACGCTGGTTGCAATGTCAGGGCCGTAAAGTTAAAAAAAAACAGATGCAGTAAATTCCGTTGTGCAAAGAAAACATATTCTTATATTCATGCTAAAATGATACCTGCAGATAGTATTAAGAAAAAAATTACCGTTCCGAAAACTGCCAGGTATTTTGTGCTGGGTGAGCCAGGAAGGAAGATTAAATCCGTTTGGTTTGTTTTCCATGGCTATGCACAGTTGGCAGATCACTTCATTAAAAAATTTGAATTACTTAATAACGGAGAAAATCTGATAGTTGCACCGGAAGGGTTGAACCGGTTTTACCGTAAAGGTTTTGATGGTGATATTGGTGCATCCTGGATGACCCGGGAGGATCGTACCGATGACATCACAGATTATGTAAATTATCTTGACCTGGTATATAAGGAGATTCGCTCACAGCTTCCTAACCCAGAATTAAAGATAAATGCAATTGGTTTTTCCCAGGGCGGAGCAACTGTGAGCAGGTGGATGAGCACAGGTGAATGCAAAATTGATCAATTGATTTTATGGGCCAGTGCTTTTCCAACCGATTTGGATTTTGACATGAACCGGGAGAAAATTAATTCAGCCAATACAGTGCTGGTTATAGGAAAAGAAGATGAGTTTGTTAATCCGGAGCAATTGCAGCAATACACTGCACTTTTAAATAAGAAAGCCATAAAATTCAGATTGATAACTTTCGAAGGGAAGCACGTAATTGATCAGGCTGCATTAAAGCAGCTTGTCGAAGAGTTGGCAGCAAGAAAGTAAAGAAGGAAATCTCATGAAAGGTCAGATTTTTAGAAAATTCTCCAAAACACGCAGCCCATCTGCTCCTGATTTTTCCGGAAGAAACTGTACGGCAAAAAAGTTATCTTTTCTCAGGGCAGAACTATAGGTCAAAATGTAATTTGTTTCTGAAATTGTTTCCTTTCCTGATTCAATATAATAGCTTTGAATGAAATACATGAAGGCATTTTCCTTTAGCCTTTCAAAAAGTCTTGTTTTTAAATTAAAAATTTCATTCCAGCCGGTTTGCGGAATTTTTTGCTGTAGTGTGGCATCCCGGAATTGTTTCACATTCAAATCAAAAATACCAAGACAATCAGTGTTGCTCTCTTCAGAATATTTACACATAAGCTGCGTTCCGAGGTTAATTCCCAGCACCGGCTGTTTGAGCTGCTGAATAACTTTGTCCAGACCCGTTTCTTTTAACAGTATCATTGCCTTTCCGGCCTCACCGGTACCTGAAAAGATAACCCTGTCAGCCTTTTGAATGATCCTGGGATCATCTGTTAAAACCGGCTCAATTCCAATTCTGTCAAGGGCAAAAATAACGGGCCTAAAATTCCCGGCATTGTATTTAATTATCGCAACTTTCACGCTTACATTTATTGATTATATTTAGGACAAAACTAATACTAATAGCAGTACGGAATGAAACGTTTTTTACCCCTTTTCTGCCTGACCCTGATACTCTTTTCATTCAATTCAGACAAGCAGGCCTTTTTATTATACGATAGTAAAGCCAAACAGCTTGCTTATGATAAAATGCTTGCTGCTATTTTAAAGGAAAAACCGGATGTGGTTTTGTTTGGTGAACAACACAATAACCCCATTTGCCATTGGTTGGAATTGGAATTATCCACAGACATCTATGCTGCCCTAAAAGACAAACTTGTTTTAGGAGCAGAAATGTTTGAAAGTGATAACCAGGTGATCTTGAATGAATACCTGGCGGGGAAAGTAAATGAAAAGACCTTTAGCACTGAGGCTAAGGTATGGCCCAATTACAAGACAGATTATAAACCTTTGCTTGATCTGGCAAAGGATAATCATTTACAATTTATTGCAACGAATATCCCGACGCGCTATTCACGAATGGTATATAATACCGGCTTTGCAGTACTTGACAGCATTGATCCGGATTCTAAAAAGTGGATAGCACCTTTGCCTGTGCGGTATAATGAATATTTAAAATGTTACCAGAACATATTCAAGGCAGCCGAAGGTCATGGCAGCCCTAACCTTCCTAAGTCCCAGGCCATAAAGGACGCAACGATGGCCTCATTTATTCTAAAGAACCATTCAAAAGGACAACTATTCCTTCATTTCAACGGAGCATATCACTCGAATAACAGTGAGGGCATCGTTTGGTATCTGAAACAGGCACAGCCTGATCTGAAAATAATTGTGATCTCTTCTGTTGAACAGGAGAATATTACGAAGTTGGAGAAAGAATCAGTTGGTATTGCCAATTATGTAATTTGTATTCCTTCTACCATGAGTAAAACCTATTAAAATGACGAAAATGAAGCAAAGGTGTTTTTGGGTGAGCAAAGATCCAGTTTATATCGCTTACCATGATAAGGAATGGGGCAGGCCTGTGCATGACGATAAACGCTTGTTTGAATTTCTGGTGCTGGAGAGTTTCCAGGCGGGTTTAAGCTGGCTGACAGTCTTGAAAAAAAGGGAAAATTTCAGGAAAGCATTTGCCAATTTCGAAGCAAGCAAAATTGCCCGGTTCGATAAAGTAAAGTTTGATAAACTGATGCAGGATGCAGGAATCATCCGAAACAGACTTAAAATTGAAGCGGCCATAAACAATGCCAAACGGTATTTAGAAATCCAAAAAGAATTTGGCTCATTTGATAAATACGTTTGGTCGTTTACCGGAGGAAAAACAATTGTTAACAAACCAAAAGACAGAAGTGCCTATCATGCTAAAACAGCTGTTTCAGATGCCATGAGCAAGGATATGGGCATCCGGGGCTTTAAGTTCCGGGGCTCAACCATTTGTTATGCGTTTATGCAGGCAGTAGGCATTGTTGATGATCATACTTCTGATTGTTTCCGATGCAGGAAGTAAAGCCGATAGTACGTTCCGCATTTCGGATAATTGTTGTTGTGCTGACGTTCGTTTTTTTTGCCCAGAAGATTGTTTTTATCAATGCCGACCTGGGCCGACACCTTGAAAACGGGAAAGTATTTCTCCAGCATTTCCGGATTATATCAACCAACTATTATTCATTTACAGAGCCGGACTTCCCAGTGATCAATCACCATTGGGGAAGCGGAGTGCTATTTTATCTGGTCTATCAGGCATTTGGTTTTGATGGTTTGTCCATTTTCTATTGCCTGCTATCCGCGCTTACTGTTTTACTGTTTTACCTCATCGCTGAAAAGCGCAGTAATAGTTACCTCGCATTTCTGTTTTTTATGCTGTGTATTCCGCTTATCGCTGAGCGGGTGGAAATACGTCCGGAGGTATTCAGTTTGCTTTTTCTTGCCCTATACGTTTTTATGTTTGAGAAATATAAGAAAGGGAATCTCCCCTTCCGTGCTCTTCTTTATGTCATCCCTTTTATACAATTGCTTTGGGTCAACCTACATATTTTTTTTGCTATGGGTCTTTTGCTTATTCTGATCTATGGCATCAGTGATTT
>JABDEY010000067.1 GCA_013286805.1 Bacteroidota bacterium
CTACGGCAATGGCTGCAAGTGAATTTTCAACATTGTGAAGACCCGGCAATCCCAGGTTTACTTTTTCCAAAGTGCCTGCAGGAGTTAAAATATCAAAGCTGTAAGAGCCCTTATCAACAACAATATTTATCGCACGAAAGTCAGCAGGTTTCGCAACTGAATACGAAAGATACAAGCCGATATAGGTTAAAGAATCTTCTACACTTCTGTTAATAATTAGTCTTCCTCCGGGTTTAATTTGCGATGCAAAGCTGGAATAGGCTTTATCCATTTCGTTTTTATCCCCATATATATCAAGGTGATCCGCATCGAGAGATGTGATAACTGCTATAGAGGGATGAAGTGTCAGGAAGGAACGGTCATATTCATCCGCCTCCACTACGATAGGAGCTGCTACTCTGGATTCAGGCTGTTCACTGGCGGCAGACAAATTAATTGTGCTGTTTTTGCTTAATAAAAGATTTGAATTGTAATTCTTGCTGATACCCCCTAAAAATGCAGTACAGTCAATGCCTGCAGTTTTAAGTATGTGAGCAATGAGCGTGGATGTGGTCGTCTTACCATGCGTTCCGGCCACAGCGATCGTAGGGGATTGTTCTGTCAAGAAACCCAATACTTCAGCACGTTTACTAATGTTTAACCCTAAATCATTAAATAAAACATACTCGCTGTGGCTTTTTGGAACAGCAGGTGTATACACAACCAATAAATTATCCTTTGTCCATTTCCCGGAATTTAAATTCTTACGGATGATTTCCGGATTTTCACTGAAATGAACTTTTATTCCTTCTGACTCCAGTTCAGTGGTCAGCCGGGTAGGCGTTTTATCATATCCGGACACTTCCTTTCCTGCAGCCTTGAAGAAACGGGCCAATGAACTCATGCCTATACCTCCTATGCCAAGAAAATAGAAATAGTGGATGTCAGATAATTTCACCTTAGCAGATTAAGTTCAATATTTCTCTTGCAATCTTTTCCGCTGCATCCGGCCTTGCCATCTTCCGGATGTTTTCCTGTAATTGTTTTTGCCTGGCTTCGTCCTTGACCAACGCCTTTAATTCCGTTCCAAGCTCAGCAAATGCCTCTGAGTCTCTTACAAGTATGGCTGCATTACTATCCACCAAAGTTCTGGCATTCCTGGTCTGATGGTCCTCGGCCACATTAGGTGAGGGTATAAGAATGCAGGCCTTGCCTGCCACTGCCAGCTCAGACAGGGAGATAGCGCCTGCACGTGAAACCACAATATCAGCTGCTGCATAGGCCAGGTCCATTCTTGAAATAAAATCAAAGGCTTTCATTCCTTTTGTTTCACTGGACCGGATCGTTTCCTCCGCTTGAGGAAAAAATACCTTTCCTGTTTGCCAGATGAGTTGAACAGGTATACCTGCTAAACCCTTCAGTTCTTTTGCTATGCTTAAATTAATTGTGCGTGCCCCCAGGCTGCCCCCTATAACTAAAACTGTCCTGACCCCCTCTTTCAATCCAAAAAAATTGAATGCCTCTGCCCTTTTACTCTCCAGGTTATTTATATCTTTTCTAACCGGGTTTCCGGTTAGAATAATTTTTTCTTTGGGAAAAAATTTTACCATCCCTTCATACGCCACGCAAATTTTATTCACTTTCCTTCCCAATAATTTATTGGTAATGCCCGGATAGGAATTCTGTTCCTGAATGAGCGTTGGGATTCCGTAGCCTGCAGCTACATTCAAAAGGGGACCACTGGCATATCCTCCGGTGCCAACTGCAACATCCGGCCTCCAGGATTTGACAATTTTTTTTGCTTTGATCAGACTTGCCACTAATTTAAAAGGGAAAATCAGATTTGACATGGTCAGCCTTCTTTGAAATCCACTGATTGGCAAGCCTTCAATTTGGTAACCTGCTGCGGGAACTTTTTCCATTTCCATTCTTCCCATTGCACCGACAAACAAAAACTCTATATTTTCAGTTGCCGCCTTCAGTGCATTGGCAATAGCAATCGCCGGGAAAATATGACCCCCGGTTCCACCTCCGCTGATTATCACTTTAAGCGACTTCAATTTGTCCCGTTTTTAATCTTTCTTCAGTCTGGCCTGATAAATTCTGTTTATCGTTCTCTTTTTCAATTGAGGAGCTTACACTTAATATCATTCCAATTGCAATACTCGTAAACCAGATGGAGGTCCCGCCCATGCTGACCAATGGTAAAGGCTGACCGGTAACAGGAAATAGGCTCACTGCCACAGCCATATTGATCATTCCCTGAAATACAAGACTAAAGCACAGACCTATCGCCAATAAGCTGGCAAAAGTTTTGTCACTTTTTCCTGCAATACGTATAGCGCGGAAAAACAAAATAACATATAAAAAAACAAGTGCAAAGCCTGCTATCAATCCATACTCTTCGATAAGTATCGCATAAATAAAATCAGAGGATGCCTGAGGTAAAAAATTTCGTTGAGTACTCCCACCTGGGCCCTTTCCAAAGGGTCCTCCGGTGGCAATGGCAATCTTGGCTTGTTCCGCCTGGTAATTGGATTCACTGTCGCCTTTGGAAAAGTTTTCAATGCGTGCTTTCCAGGTTGAAACCCGGTTATTGATATGCGGAAATGCAAAGATAATTCCTATAAAGATGCCAAGACAGAGTACGCCGATACCAATCAATGAAAGAATGTATTTCATGTTTATCCGGCCGATAAAAAGAATAACAAGGCACGTAACAAATAAAACCGCCGCCGTTGAAAAATTAGCAGGGAGTATTAATCCGCAGATCACCACGATGGGAATAACAATGGGTACAAAAGTTGTTTTAAAATCTTTTATCTGGCCCTGCTTGAGCGCTAAAACACGCGCAACGTATGCAATCAGGGCTAATTTGGCAAAATCGGAGGTCTGAAATGTAAGCGCTATTCCTGGGATTTTTAACCACCTGCTTGCTTCTCCGGCGCTTACACCCTTTATCAGGGTAAATACCAGCAGCGGGACAGAGAGGTACAAAGCTATCTGTGAAAGCCTGGAGAAATACGTGTATTTAATGGTATGCGTAAAATACATGAGCAATAAACCAAAACCAATAATGGTGGAATGTTTAAACAGATAATACTCCGTATCACCCGATTTATAGCGATACGCCAGGGCAACAATGGAACTGTAAACAACCAGTATAGAAACAATGGATAGCAACAGCACCACTATCCAGATAACCTTGTCTCCTTTTATTTTCGAAAAAATGTTCATTTTAACATAATTTGCCCGTACAGATATTCTACAATGATCTTACCGCTGCCTTAAACTGATGTCCACGGTCCTCATAATTTTCAAACAAATCGAAACTGGCACATGCAGGAGATAATAAAACAGTCTCTCCGCTTTTCGCGAGCTTTAATGATACGGTAACAGCTTCCAGCGCGGATCCGGCTTCAACTATGTTTTCCACTACGCCTTTAAAAGCCTTCCTTATTTTTTTATTGTCGGTCCCAAGGCAAACAATTGCTTTTACTTTTTCTTTCACCATTTCCATCAGCATACCATAGTCATTCCCTTTGTCAATGCCGCCAAGAATAAGCACTACCGGACTTTCCATACTTTCCAGAGCATACCAGGTAGAATTAACATTGGTCGCTTTTGAATCATTGATAAAACTAACACCATGTACTTTGCTGACAAACTCCAGCCGGTGCTCCACATTCTGAAAGTCAGACAGACTTTCCCGGATAACTTCTTTACGGACATCTGTCAGTCTGCCTACAATTCCTGCAGCCATTGAGTTGTAAATGTTGTGCTTCCCCTGTAGGGCCAGTTCCTGAATTGACATACGTGTTTGGTTTTTTTGGTTTATACTGATTATTAATTGATTCTCTTCGAGGTAAGCACCCTGATCCACCTTTTGTTTAATGGAAAAAGGGTATTGCTTTGCGTGAATTGCCCTTTCTCTGACCCCTTTTGCCGTAAATTCATCATCGAGGCAATAAATAAATGCATCTGATTTTGTCTGATTTTGAATCACTCTGAATTTTGAATCCGCATAATTCTGCAACTCATAATTATATCTGTCCAGATGATCCGGGGTCACATTCAGCAATACGGCTGTGTCGGCTTTAAACTGATACATTCCATCCAGCTGAAAACTGCTCAATTCAATTACATAGTAATCGTAGTTACATTCAGCTACCTGCAGTGCCAGGCTTTTTCCTACATTTCCGGCCAGGCCGGCATTCAAACCAGCCTTTGTAAGCAGATGATGGGTCAATAAAGTGGTTGTGGTTTTCCCGTTACTTCCTGTTATGCAAATCATATTCGCCTTACTGTAACGCCCTGCAAATTCTATCTCAGAAATGACCGGTATCTCCAATTTTCTCAGCTTCTTAACCAGGGCTGCATCTTCCGGGATACCCGGGCTTTTGACTACTTCCGATGCAGACAGTATCAATTGTTCGGAATGCTTCTCCTCTTCCCAGTTAATTTGATGTTTTGACAGAACGGTTTTGTATTTCTCTTTGATTTTCCCTTTATCAGACAGAAAAACATCAAACCCTTTTTTCTGCGCCAAGACAGCAGCACCGGTTCCGCTTTCCCCTGCTCCGAGTATGACGATGCGTTTTCCTGTCATTACCTCAGTTTTAAGGTTACAATGGTTAATATGGCCAGCATCACTCCGACTATCCAGAAGCGTGAAACAATTTTTGCTTCGTGCATGCCCAGCTTTTGGTAATGGTGGTGTAAGGGTGACATTTTAAATACCCGTATCCCTTCGCCGAACTTCTTCTTGGTGTATTTGAAATAACTTACCTGTATCATCACAGATAAATTCTCGATCAGAAAGACACCGCACATAACAGGAATCAGCAGCTCTTTCCGGATAGAGATCGCAAATACCGCAATGATCCCACCCAGGGCCAGACTTCCTGTATCTCCCATGAATACCTGTGCCGGGTAGGTATTGTACCACATAAACCCAACACAAGCCCCGATAAATGCACTCATGAATACAACCAGTTCCCCGCTGTTTGGTATATACATGATGTTGAGGTAGTCAGCGAACGTGTAGTTACCCGAAACGTAGGCCAGCGCCAGTAATGTAACTCCTATGATGGCAGAGGAGCCGGTCGCAAGGCCATCAATCCCATCTGTAATATTGGCGCCATTGGATACGGCCGCGACAATAAAAATGACAATTGGAATAAAAATGATCCACGCCCATTTTTTATACCCTTCTCCTGTCCATTTCAGCAGCAAGGCATAATCAAATTCATTGTTCTTGACAAAAGGGATAGTGGTTTTCATAGATTTCTCGACGACTTTGGAATAAATGGGTACACTGGTCATTGTCCCTGTGCCCGTTTCATCGTCCAGTGAGTTTTTAACTGCACTGTATATTTTTTCCTTAACGACTACATCCGGGTGTGTGAAGAGCACTATACCTACTATCAGACCGATTCCAACCTGTCCGACTATTTTAAAACGTCCCTGCAGGCCTTCTTTGTTTTTCCTGAACACTTTTATGTAATCATCCAAAAAGCCAATCAGACCCAGCCAGATGGTTGATACCAGCATCAGAACGATGTAGATATTGTGCAACTTTGCGAATAACAGTGTTGGAATTACAATAGCGGCAATGATAATCAAACCGCCCATGGTTGGAGTGCCTTGTTTTTGCGACTGACCCTGCAGGCCAAGGTCGCGGATTGTTTCACCTACTTGTTTTTTGTTCAGAAAAGCAATCAGTTGCTTCCCGAATAAAAGGGAAATGACTAAAGAAGTAAGGACGGCGAGTGCTGCGCGAAATGAAATGTATCGGAATACCCCCGTTCCGGGAAGATCATAGTGTCGGTGTAAAAAGTCAAATAAATAGTAAAACATTACTTTTCAAATAATTTTAGATTCTCGTTCAAAATTTTCCGGTCATCAAAAGGATATTTCACTCCTCTGATTTCCTGATAGGATTCATGCCCTTTACCGGCCAGCAGAATAATATCACCCGGCTCTGCCAATGAACAGGCCGTCTTTATGGCCTCTTTACGATCAGTAATACACAGTGTTTTCTTGTAATGCTGAGGCTCAACGCCTTTCTTCATTTGCTTGATAATTCCATCCGGATCTTCCGATCTTGGGTTATCAGAAGTAAGAATGACGCGGCTGCTCCATTCACAGGCTATCTTTGCCATCAGAGGACGTTTCAAAGCATCCCTGTCGCCGCCGCAACCAATTATGGTTATGACCTGTTCATTTCCGGTACGGATTTCATTTAAAGTCTGCAGCACATTCATTAATGCATCAGGTGTATGCGCATAATCCACAATACCGATTATCCCATTTTCAGTACGCTCATATTCAAATCTGCCTTCCACTGCATTCAGGTTACTAAGCGTGGTGAGAATATTGATTTTATTTTCTTTCAACAAAGTGGCTGTGGCATAAACAGCCAGCATATTATATGCATTGAAGGCCCCGATCAGCTTTGTCCAGACCTCACTCCCTTCTATATTCAGCAGCAGGCCGGAGAATTGATTTTCGACGATTTTACATTTGAAATCTGCACTGGTTTTCAGTGCATAGGTCTTTTTCAATGCTTTTGTATTTTGCAGCATTATCAGGCCATTGGCGTCATCCTTATTTACGAGCGCAAATGCATCTTCTCCCAGCTGATCAAAAAAACCTTTCTTCGCTCTGATATAGGCGTCAAATGTTTTATGATAATCAAGGTGATCGTGCGTTATATTTGTGAATACACCTCCGGCAAAATTCAAACCTGCAATTCTGTTCTGAACAATGGCATGTGAGCTCACTTCCATAAAGCAATACCGACAGCCACGGTCCACCATCAGCTTCAATAGTTCGTTCAGCTGGATGGCATCAGGGGTGGTATGCGTTGCCGGAATAACTTCTGTATGGATTTGATTCTTTACAGTTGAGAGTATTCCGGCTTTGTGCCCTAACGTCTGAAAGAGGTTGAATAAAAGTGTAACGGTCGTTGTTTTACCGTTTGTTCCTGTTACACCTATCAGTTTAAGTTTTGTGGAAGGATTATCATAGAAATTAGCGGCTATTAGTCCCAGCGCATAGCTGCTGTCTGTTACCCGTATATACGTTATTTTCTCATCCTGTACTCCGGGCATCTCTTCACAGACAACTGCAATAGCTCCGGCACTAATGGCCGATTCAACAAACCGGTGTCCGTCCATTTGAGTTCCTCTCGTTGCTATAAACAGGCAATCCTTTTTTACCTGACGGGAATCAAAACAAACAGAGGTAATTGCCAGATTGGTTGATCCGATGACTTCTACCAGGCCTGCTTTATAAAGTATATCTTTTAACAATTTCATCCGGCCAGTTCAAGTTCAATTGTTGATCCGTTTGCGAATCGTGTTCCTGCTTCCGGAATTTGCCTGGTAATTACCCCGCTACCATTCAGCTTTACATGAAAGCCTCCATTCTCAAGTAAGAACAGTGCATCCTGTGCTACCATGCCAATTACATTGGGTACTATATTTTTTTTGAGGTCTGACGCCACTTTCAGCATGGAGAGGGTGACGGTGACAGAATCATTCACCTGAGATCCAACCCAACCGGATTTATCATGTGCCCCTGAAGTTTTGATCGTCAGGCCGGAAAGTACTGTCCTTAAATCCTGCAAAGAACCTGACCTGACAGCGGGAGCTTTTACTGCATATTCCGGAAGAACTGCATTGATTTCTTTGTGCAAATCCAGGCTGCCTGAGTAAACTTTCTCAGCTATGTCCTTAAATACAGGTCCTGCAACTTGTGCGCCGTAATATTCACCTGTTGAAGGGGCGCTGACAACTACAATACAGGAATATCTTGGATTCTCTGCCGGGAAATAGCCTACGAAAGAAGCCTGATAGGTAGCCTTTTTATTATGATCTTTATAAGAACCGTTCACCAAAACCTGGGCGGTCCCTGTTTTACCCGCGATTTGAAAAGTGCTGCTCTTTAATGCTTTTCCTGTTCCTTTCAATACAACACCTTCCATCATTTTCTTTGCCATCGCGATTGTCTTTCTGGAAATCATCGGAGAAGTCCCTACGATCTCTGGCAGGAATTTTTTAATCAGAATCCCTTTCTTCCTGACTTCCTTTACAAACTGTGGCCTCACCATTACCCCGTCATTGGCAACTGCATTATACAAAGCAAGCGTCTGTACAGGTGCCAGTAATAACTCATACCCATAAGCCATCCAGGGCAGTGTGGTACCATACCAATCCTTGTCTTTCGTGGATTTTATTTTAGGTTTCCCTTCACCCGGAATGGCAAGACCCAGAGGTACATTCAGGTTGAATTTGCAAAGGCGGTCAACAAACTTCTGCGGGTTTTTGGCGTAGTAGCGATAAATTAATTTCGCCGCACCCACATTGGAGGATTGTTCAAATACATCTTCCACCGTCATTTTGGATTTCTCAGGAGGGTGTGAGTCTTTTACCGTCAGGTCGAAAAATTTGGTGCTGCCGTTTCCCACGTCAATTGTATCACTCAGGGTAATATACCCGTCCTCCATTGCAGCCATGAGTGAGGCAAGTTTGAAGGTGGATCCCGGTTCTGTGGCTGCACCAATCGCATAATTATAACTCTCCGCATACGTTCCGGAATCGGTCCTGGACAGGTTGGCAATAGCTTTTACAGCACCTGTTTTCACTTCCATCAGAATGGCACAGCCGTGGTCCGCATTGTTCTTTGTCAGCTGGAGCAGCAGGGAATGTTCTGCAACATCCTGAATATTTATATCAATGGTTGATACAATATCACTCCCATCTTCCGGATCAATTTCATTTTCATCGCTCACCGGCATCCAGGCTCCACCTGATATCTTTTGCATCAGACGCTGTCCGCTTGTTCCTTTCAGGTATTGGTTGAATGCTCCTTCCAGACCAATTGGCTGTATGGCTTCCCGTTCGTAACCAATAGTTCTGGACGCAAGAAGTTGAAATGGCCTTTCCCGCTTACTGGTTTGCAGGACAACGAATCCGCCTTTGTTTTTGCCGAGCCGAAAAAGCGGAAATTTCCGGATCAGCTGGAGCTGCCTGTAAGAAACATCTTTGGCTACCTGAACGTAGCGATCTCCGGATGCACGGGCTTTTCTGAAATCCTGGAACCAGGACCGGCTGGTTTTCCCTTTCAGAAGATTCGCTAAAGCAAGGCTTAAAGAATCGGTTTGAGCATTAAAATCAGTATCTGATAAGCGTTCCAGGTATTCGGTATTCACATCCATACCGATTTCATAATACGGAAGAGAGGTCGCCAGTAAATTCTGACCGGTATCATAGATATTACCGCGCGAAGCATCAACTACAAATTCCTGGGTAGTAAGCGACTTTGCCTTTGCACGCCACATATCCCCTTCCTTGAATTGTATGATTGCAACCTTGGTAATGATGGAGACACCAAAGAGGCATATGCATACATATACAAGTATTACACGCCACATGATGTCCTTTTTTACTTCCATATTACTCTTTTGCTGCGGTGGCGTTTAATGTGGTTATTCCGATTTTCTTTGGTGGCTCAACTGATTCCCTTAATCCCAATACGGCAACCGATTTGGCTACTTCAGATTGTTTACTTACAAACATCAGATCAGATTTAGTAATGAGGTATTCTGATCTTAGTTCCTTCAGCTCCTCTGTTAATTTGCTTTGTTTCCGCATTTTAGATTCTGAATAGTACCCGTTAGCGATATATAATACCGCGAGAAGCGCAATAAAAACCAGAAAAGGAAAAAACCTGATTGTCTCCTTCCGCGAAAGAAAGCTCCCGCTCACCACACTCTGGAAGGACCTTACAACTTTGTTTGTTCTTTTTTCTTCACTCATGTTTTCTTATCTAAACCCGGTTTATTCGCTCGTTTCCTTTTCAGTGGAGCTCATGAATGCTCCGCATTTCCCATTACCGCTTTTTATAACTTCTCCGCCACTCTTAGCTTTGCACTCCTTGCCCTGCTGTTATGCTTTATTTCTTCTTCATCCGGCACAATTGGTCTGCGTGTTATCAGTTTAAACGGAGACAAAGAGTTTCCGTAAAAATCCTTTTCTGCATCTCCTTCGAATTTTCCGCTCCTGAAAAAATTCTTAACCAATCTGTCTTCAAGCGAATGCCAGGAAATCACAACCATTCTTCCTCCCGGCTTTAACACTTCCAATGCTTGTTTCAATAATTCTTTCAATGCTTCCAGTTCTTTGTTTACTTCTATCCTCAACGCCTGAAAAAGCTGTGCGAAATACTGGTTCTCTTTCCCCCTTCTTGCAAAGACAATTGCCAGTTCTTTCAGGTCACTTGCTGTTGCTATTTCCTTTTTCTTTCGCTGGGTACAGATCGTTCTTGCCAGTCTGGATGAGTTTTCCAGCTCTCCATATTCACTGAACAGTTTGCGTAACTGATCCTCTTCATAGCTGTTAATCACTTCCTTTGCCGTCAGATGCATGTGCTGATCCATCCTCATATCCAGCTTGCCGTCAAAACGGGTTGAAAAACCACGATCAGGAGAATCCAGTTGGTGTGAGGAAACGCCGAGATCAGCCAATAATCCATCAATTGGAATTGCCTGATGCAAACGGAGGTTATTCTTTAAAAACCTGAAATTCTGTTTTACCAGAATCAACCTGTCATCTGCTGCATCATTACCACGGGCATCCGGATTACTCATAGCTTCTGCATTACTCATTGCATCTGCATCCTGGTCAAAAGCGATCAGCTTACCTGTTGTAAGGTGTTTCAGAATTGCTCGTGAATGCCCTCCCCCGCCATATGTTACATCAACATAAACCCCATCGGGCTTAATGTTAAGGCTAGAAATACAGTCTTTTAAAAGAACGGGAATGTGGTATTTATTTTGTGTCATTGGATGTGTTCGAGTTAACTCCACCCATCACATCTTCAGCCAGCTTATCAAAGTCAGCACTGTTCTCTTTCACAAATTTTTCATAGGCTCTTCTGTCCCATAATTCTATACGATCTGTTGCAGCAGCCAGAACTACATCTTTCTTGATTCCTGCAAACTGTACCAGGTCCTTTGGAATAAGTATCCGGCTGCTGTCATCCAGTTCCAGTGCCTTCACTCCATAATTGAACATGCGTATAAACTCAACATTTTTCTTCACGAAACGATTCAGCTTGTTTACATCCTTCACCATTTCATGCCAGGTCCCCATTGGATAGAGCTCCAGCGACTTGCTGAATATGCTGCGCTTGATGACAAAACCTTTCTTTAAAACTTCAGTCAATTGCTTTTGAAATGCGCCGGGCAGCATGACACGCCCTTTTGCATCTGCACTGCATTCATACACACCAAACAAACTGATCATGCTTCTTTTTTCTGGATGCGTAAATGTAAATATAAAATTCCCACATTTTACCACTTTTTCCCACTTTGTTGAAAACTTTCATTTTTGTGTTAACAAGCGGCCGATTTTGAATGCATGGAAAGAAAAGGTATCATTGTGTAATGAGTGAGGAGAAAAAAATACCGCAAATAGATGTTGAAGAGATTATCCGGAGTAAAAATCCAACGCTCCTGAAACTACTACCAGGCTTCGTGTTGAGCTACATCAAAAAAATTCTTCACCAGGCTGACGTAAATGATTTTTTGAAAAAGCATCATCAGTCCTACGGACTTGATTTTGTACGTGCCGTTATTCAGGAATTTGAATTAAAAATAACCTGCTCAGGCCTTCACAATATCCCTCAAACAGGGGGTTGTGTGATTGTATCCAACCATCCGCTCGGAGGCCTGGATGCCCTTCCGCTCATGCAGGAGGTGAGTAAGGTCCGGACTGATTTGAAATTTCTGGTGAATGATGTGCTTATGAATCTGGAAAACCTTCGCCCGGTCTTTGTTCCTGTTAATAAACTTGGTAAAAATGCCGGCGCTGCCATTCAACGCATAAGTGATACCTACGCTTCTGAAGCTGTAACACTTATCTTCCCTGCAGGATTGGTATCCCGTAAGCAGAATGGGATTGTTAAGGACCTGGACTGGCACAAGAGTTTTATCACGCAATCTGTCAAATACCATCGGAATATTATTCCGGTATTTATTGACGCCTTCAATTCTGATTTTTTTTATAACCTGGGTCTCTGGCGAAAAAGGCTGGGCCTGAAGGTGAATATAGAAATGTTCTTCCTGGTGAACGAAATGTACAAGCAAAGAAATAAGTCAATAAACATTACCTTTGGGGAGTTGATACCCTGCACCACGTTTACGAAAGAATATTCAGACAGGTACTGGGCAAAGGAAGTTAGGCGGAGGGTTTACGATTTACAAGCCAAAAACAGATGAAGGAAATCATCGCAGCTGTTAACAAAGATGTGTTAGTGTCAGAACTAACAAGGAACAAATTTGTGCGTAAAACAAATAACGGGAATAATGTTATTTACAGTATCACGCATCTTGACTCGCCGAACGTAATGCGGGAAATTGGCAGACTCAGGGAAGTGACCTTCAGAGCTGCAGGTGGCGGTACCGGTAAGGAATTGGATATAGATGAATTTGATGTCTCGGCGACACCCTACAAACAATTAATTGTATGGAACCCTTCCGATCAGGAAATTGTGGGAGGTTATCGTTATATCTGTTGTGCTGAAGCAGTAAACGCAGATGGGGAAATCAGCCTTGCAACAACTGAACTGCTGGAGTTTTCTGAACGGTTTAAAAAAGAGTTTCTCCCAGTTACCATAGAACTTGGACGCTCTTTTATTCAACCAAAATTTCAACCCGGCAGTAATAACAGGAAAGGATTGTTTTCACTGGATAATCTCTGGGATGGACTGGGAGCGATCACGGTGGACAATCCTGCTATCCGTTATTTGTATGGAAAGGTCACGATGTACACACATTATAATGTATTGGCACGGGACATGATCCTTACATTTATGAGTCACTATTTCCCGGATAACGACAAATTGGTCTGGCCCTATCATCCGATTTTTGTAAAAAATGACATGGCTGCCTTCTTAAAATCACTGTCAGGTTTAAATTACAAAGACGGGCATCGGCTGTTGAAT
>JABDEY010000068.1 GCA_013286805.1 Bacteroidota bacterium
CTGACAACGCTGGTTAATTTTGGCAATGCCATCGGAAATTATCCCTATGGAAGCCCGGTTCAGGCGACCAATAATAATCTTTATGGAATGACCTCAGAGGGGGGCTCCGCAGGCATTGGAACTATTTTTCAATCCAGCCCTTCGGGTGTTGTAAGTACCCTGGTTAATTTCACCGGAGCAAATGGACAAAACCCTTATGGAAGTCTTATACAAGCTACGGATGGCAAACTTTATGGAATGACTTCCCAGGGCGGCTCATCTGGCCAGGGGACTATTTTTCAATGTACCACTTCAGGCACCTTAACTACCCTGGTTAATTTCTCTAATAGTGAAAATCCCTATGGCAGCCTGATTCAGGCGAAGGATGGCAAGTTGTATGGCATGACCCAGTATGGAGGTACATCGGGTCAGGGTACCATTTTTCAATGTACTACCTCTGGTACGCTGACCACCATAGTGAATTTTTCTAACAGCGAACAACCTTATGGAAGTCTGATCCAGGCAGCAGATGGTAATTTATATGGCATGACTCAGGGCGGAGGTTCATCCGGTCAGGGAACTATTTTTCAATGTACAACTTCAGGTACGCTTACCACTCTGGTTAATTTCAGCAATAATGAACACCCGTATGGCAGCCTGATACAGGCATTGGATGGCAACCTGTATGGTATGACGCAGGGAGGTGGCTCTTCAGGTTTTGGTACTGTTTTTCAATGTACGACTTCGGGAACCCTTACTACCCTCGTTAATTTTACGGGGACTGCAAATGGTCAGTATCCTTATGGGAGTCTTATACAAGCATCGGATGGTAATCTGTATGGAATGACCTATGCAGGCGGGTCTGCCGGTGATGGGAATGTTTTCCAATGCTCAACTTCAGGCACATTGACACCGGTAATCAATTTTACCGGTACCTCTAACGGTAGTTCCCCGCAATATGGCACCTTGCTCGAGGTCATGAGTACTTCCATTACCAGCTCTAACTCCTGCACAGGTTATGTACTTACTGCTGCTGTGAGGGGAGGGACCAGCCCATATACCTATACCTGGTCAACTACTGCTACTTCTTCAAGTATCAGCAGCATAACCTCAACGGGTACATATTCTGTAACAGTAACAGATGCGAAAGGGATAGTCGTGAATGCTAGTAATACGGTAGGTGTTGCATTTGATATGCTAAGTGCCAGTACAGGAAGCGGAATAACCATTTGCAATGGAAAACCTGCTAATCTGTCGGCCTCTGTCAATGGGGGATCCGGAACGATAACGTATACCTGGCAGCCCGGGACGATCAGCGGAAGTGCGCCTGCCGTTACTCCTTCTTCCACAACACCCTATACCGTAACAGCTACGGATGCAAACAGCTGTACGAGTACAGCAACGCAGGTTGTGACTGTTAATCAATTGCCTTCGGCTGTCATCACCCCAGGTGGTCCCACCACCTTCTGTCAGGGCGGTAGTGTCACGTTGACGTCAAATGCAGCTGTTTCTTACTTATGGAGTACCGGCGTTTCCACGCAAGGCATTACGGTTTCGACATCGGGCCGTGACTCTGTTAAAATCACGGATGTGAACGGATGCACCTCTGCAAGTTCAGTTGCTGCTGTTGTAGTGGTGAATCCATCGGATGACCCCTCATTTAACTATTCAACGGGAACTTTTTGTCAGACAGGAGTGGATCCAAGCCCAACCATAACTGGGCTGGCAGGAGGAGCGTTTACTTCAACCCCTTCCGGTTTATCCCTAAATGCCACTACAGGAAAGATCACATTAAGTACCAGTGCGCTTGCAACCTATAGTGTTACCTATACGACTACAGGAATTTGTCCTCAGAGCAGTTCTGTCAATGTCACAACAACCGTTGCCCCTGATGCCACCTTTTCCTACGGGAGTGTCTATTGTCAGGACGGGGCAAATCCATTGCCTGTTTTTGGAGCAGGCGCAAGTGCAGGTGTTTTTTCAGCGAGCCCTTCAGGCCTGGTATTTATAAATGCAGGTACCGGAGAAATTGATTTGACTGCAAGTGCTCCCAATACTTATCAGATAACCAATAGTATTGCCGCAGGAGGTGGATGTGCCGCAGCTACGGCTAACTTCTCCGTATCTATTAATCCGGCACCGACTGTTAACAGCGCAGCTGCGACTACTATCTGCAGCGGGGTGGCGGAAAACTATACGATGACCAGCGCTGCCGCCGGGGCCACTTTTAGCTGGGACAGGGCTGCTGTAACAGGAATCAGCAATTCTGCTGTATTGGCCCAGACAATTAACCCTGTTATAGAAACACTGACCAACACTACTGCAGCGCCTGTAAATGTAACTTACCTGATCACACCTTCAACAAACACGTGTACCGGTCCGGTGTTCAGCTATGTGGTAACGGTCAATCCTGCTCCTGTTGCCAGCATTACCCCTGGTGGCCCTACTGCATTCTGTACGGGTAGTTCTGTCACATTAACATCTGATGCAGGTGCTTCGTATCTGTGGAGTACGGGAGCTACAACAGCAGCTATTACAGTTACGACTTCCGGGCGCGATTCTGTTAGTATAACGGATGGAAACGGATGTATATCCGCAAGTTCACCTGCTGTCGAAGTAACTGTAAATACGTGTACCGGTATTTCACCGGACGCAAACAACTTTACGATCGCTATTTACCCTAATCCTGCAGCAGGAAATTTTGTGATAGAATCCCTTTCATCTGAAAAACTATTCATTCAGTTGTTTGATGTGGCCGGTAAACTTATGCTCAGCCAATTCCTAAAGTCCGGAAGATCGGACATTGATTCAGGTAATCTGGCGAATGGTATATACAATGTATGTATCTCGGGAGCTACCGGAAGAATAAACAAGCGCCTGGTCATTCTTAAGTAAATTTACTCCATGCTTACCAAACGTAAATCCGCCTCCTTAATCGGGTTTTACCTGCTCCTAACTTACGTGCTTCTTCAGTTCGGCTGGTGGAGTTACCTGATGCTGGACCTTAATAAAGAATTGACCCGCTTGAAAACGGAGGTGGTTGTTTTGAAAGCGAACAGCGCGGAGGAAACTGAAAAGGAGGGGAGGCTGCTACGCGAACTCCTGCAAAAGAAACGATTTATGGTGATCGGGGAGGGGACTGTTTTTCTTGCCTTGTTGCTTATGGGGGCGGTAAGAGTGAGGAAAATAGTGCAGAAGGAGACTCAACTGGCTCAGCAACAAAGTAATTTTTTGCTTTCGGTGACGCATGAATTAAAATCTCCGCTTGCATCGGTACGGCTTCAATTAGAGACCCTGTTGCTGCGTGACATTGAGAAGGTGAAGGAAAAGGAAATCCTGAGAGCTGCTATCAGCGATACGGACCGGCTGAATGCGTTGGTGGAGAATATTCTGCTTGCTGCGCAAATTGATAAAAGCAATTTCGTGTTGCACAGGGAGGAGGTGAATCTTTCGGAATATATGGAGCAATTGCTGGCTAGGCCGGGGCTTATGCCAGATCATAAACTAAGGTGCTCTATAGAGGCTGGTCTGATTTACAGCATTGACAAAATTAATTTTGCATCTATTGTGTTGAACCTGCTGGATAATGCCTGTAAGTATTCGCCTAGGGGTTCTGAGGTATATGTGGAGCTTAAAAAGGCAGGAGAGGAAATTGTTTTGAATGTGTCGGATCAGGGTACAGGAATAAAGGAGGAAGAAAAAAAACTTGTTTTCGGCAAGTTTTTCCGTTCAGGGAAGGAGAATATGCGAAGTACGAAGGGGACTGGGCTGGGTTTGTATATTGTAAAGTATCTGGTGGAGGAACATGGTGGTGAGATCAGCATAATGGATAATAAGCCGGCTGGGACGGTTTTTAAAATTGATCTCCAACTAAAAGGATAAAAGCAGGCCACAATTGCCCCCCCCCTGTATTTAAGATCCTTGCTTTTATTCTGTTATTAGAAGTTCATATGGTAATCCTAATCCACTATGCAAAGCCTTGATCATTTTTAAAGACAGATTCCTTTGCCGTTTCAATACCTGGGTGACCAGGCTCTTGCTGCCGAAATACTTTACAACATCCTTATTGGTCAGGCCCTTTTCTTCCATGATGTACTTAATTGCTTCGATTGGATCCGGAGCCTCAATGGGGTAATGCTCCTTTTCGTATTTTTCAATGAGGATGGAAAGCAGCTCTGCTTCATCCCCCTCTTTGGTACCCTCCCGCGCATCAAAAATTAGTTCAAACCTTTTCAATACTTGCCGGAAGTTTTTTTCTGTTTTTATCAGGTTAATTTCCATGTTATTAATTATTATTGTTTACTGTTGCAGCGTCTATCTGATCGTACTCTTTATGCGTACCTATGAACTTTATAAAAACCCATCCTCTTGAAAAATTAAATGAAACCACTAACCTGAAATTATTTCCTTTGATGTTAAACACTGCCCTGTTATTTCCAACCTGATCAGCAGAACCGTAAATTTTCCTAACATCATTGAACATTTTCCAGTTAACATTCTCGACAATTTTATACCAGGTTTGCAAAGGAACTTTTGCCTGATGGTGTTTTTTCCAAAAATTAATCAGTGTGCTTTTGTTGTGGATATTCACCCCAGATATTTTAGCCAGAACGACAAAGTTATGAAATAGTTCGCATATTGCGAACAGTTAAAAATAATTCACTATCCCGAAATGAATCTTGCCATCCTTCAGATAAATAGGGCTTCCCGTCTGGTAGCCTAAGGCATAGTCGAGGGAGAAAATACCAGCCTTGGTTTCAAAACTTATTCCGGTGCCAAAGCCAAAAGGTATATCATGCTCGGGGGCATTGGGGTCTCTTGTCAGGCTGGTGTTTTCATAATAGGCCTGATCAAAAAACAGATGCAGGAAGGAATTTTGTTCAAGCAAAAACCGGTACTCGATGGTTCCTATGGCATATCTGGTTGCATAAATGCTTTGCTCGTCAAAGCCTCTCAGGGTGTTCAATCCCCCGATGCGGAATGCTTCATTCTGAAAAAGGCTGGGCCCGGCCACAAATGCAGATTTCACACCAATTTTAATGACATTTTTCCCAACAATCGGAAAATAGAGGGCTCCGGTTATATCACCTGCGTATTGTACCGAATTGAGTGTAAGTCCCTGATAAACGACCGGGTTCAGGTTGGGGTTTTGTGAAATGACTTTCGAGCCTATGGATGTGTTTGCAATAAGGCTGTACCCTTTGCGGGGATTATACTTGTAGTCGAAATGCTCTTGTTTTAGACCTATCCCATAGGAGTTGGTACTGACATCCGCATATTCCGGAAGGGTCGTGATAAACTCCAGGCCATCGGTGGACAAAAGCCGGGAATTTTTATTGGTATAGAATACTTTCAGATAATTTCCTCCGGTCAGGAGATATTGCACACCTATCGTATTGGAGACATCTATATAAGTAGTATCCAGCTTATAAAGCTGAAGGGTATAATCGATTCCAAAGGGAGAGGAAAGGAGAAAGGGATACATCAGTTCCAGCTTGAGGTCCTGGGTCTGTGGTTTTAAGCTGCTCCAGCTGAGGTCAATCAATTCTCCCCTGCCAAATTTATTCTGAAGCTTGAGGTTTACATCACCCGTTACTAAAAGCTTTCCTGTAACTGGGTCAGGTAAAAAGCCAATGATACCATCAAACTGACTGGCGTTCTTTTTTTCGAGTTCAAGAATTAGTTTGGTTTCTTTCTCTGTAAATAAAATTCGAAAGGGTCGCTTTTCCCGCAGGAAGGGGAGTTCCTTCAGGCGGGGACTGATCAGACGGATATGTGATTCATTGTACAAATCTCCGGGTCTTATCCCGATGTAATTCTCTACATAGACAGGAGCTACGATCTGGTCAGAGCCGGATTTGGATTTTGTACCAGGCAATACGTTGTTTCGTATGATGATACTGTCAATTTTCACCAGTTTGTTTTTGTCGACATGCAAACGGGCGTTAAAAATTGTTTCGGAGATGGTAACACTGTCAAGCCGGACCGCAGTAAAGGGATAGCCATTGTTCTCGTAAAAGCCGATGATTTTTTCCAATAAGGTCCTGACTTCTTTGTAATTGATGTTTTTCCCAAAATAGATCTTTTCACGAAACCCTGCTTCTGTCAACGCAGCTTCTTCCACATTACCTTTTTGGAGGTGCGCCCATATATAATGAGGCCCAATATGCAAAGAGGCTGTCATCTTCAGGGAGTCGTTGACTATACTATCGTAAGTGGCGGCTAAGTTTCCGTTGCTGTATAGTATAAGTAAAACATTCTGTAATTCTGCGTTGCGTTCGGCCCGTGATGGGAATTTGGTTTTGTAATTTATTTTTTTGAGGAAGTCTTCATTATCTGTGGACAGGAGCAGAAGCAGGTATTTGTTTTCAGGGGGCGGAGGCTTAGATAATAATGCAGTTTTTGGCAGTCCGGTATTTTTTTTAAGGGTTGAGTCCTTTGGTAGCCCCTGAGCTTTTTGTGCAGAATCCTTCTGTAGTCCTGACGCTTTCAGGGCCACAGAATCTTTCTGTAATCTCTGAATTCTCAGCGATGCAGTATCCTTCTGAAATGCTGTATCTCTTTGTGTCGGATTATAATACGGTTGTACAACCTTATTCTTCTGTGCAAATCCCTGCACAATCATGAAAAGAAAAACGATTATCAGGAAATGACGCACAGTAGTTCTGCATATAAACATTCTGTTCAGAAAACGCTGGAGGCAACTTTACGCGTGGCTTCACTTTGCCCCATGGTATAAAAATGCAGGCAGGGTGATCCGAATTTCAGTAATTCTTTTGACTGTTTGATGCACCATTCCACACCTGCTTCTTTCACGGCGGCATCCGTCTTGCATTTGTCTATCTCTTCCAGCAGGTCCTGAGGTACATCTATGTTAAAGAGTTTGGGCAGCAGGCTGCATTGCTTTCTTGTTGTCAGAATTTTTAGTCCGGGAATAATCGGAACATTGATCTCCATCTCACGGCATTTATTTACAAACTCAATGAATTTAGCGGTGTCGAAAAACATTTGTGTGACAATGTACTCAGCTCCGGCATCTACTTTGGCTTTTAAATGTCTCAGGTCGTATGTGAGATTAGGAGCCTCAAAATGTTTTTCGGGATATCCGGCTACTCCTATGCTGAAATGGGTGGGTGCTACGTCCACGAGGTCCGTCTCGAGGTAATTTCCTTTGTTCATCCGAACAATCTGACGGACCAGGTCAATCGCGTAGGGGTGTCCGTGCGGTTCAGGAACAAAGGCTCCTTCCGATTTAATGGCATCACCGCGTAAAGCCAATACATTGTCAATGCCCAAAAACTGAAGATCAATGAGCGCATTTTCTGTTTCTTCCCTGGAAAAACCACCACAGATAATGTGAGGGACCACATCAATTTTATACTTGTTGATAATGGCAGCGCAGATGCCCACTGTGCCGGGGCGTTTGCGTATACTTACCTTTTCGAGGAATGCCCCCTCCCTTTTTTTATACACATATTCTTCGCGGTGATAGGTGACATCTATAAAAGAAGGCTTGAACTCCAGCAGCGGATCAATGGCATCAAAAATGGATTGTATGCCTTTCCCCTTCAGGGGGGGCAGTATTTCTATGGAAAATAATGGTGATTTCGCTCTGTTAATATGGTCAATGACTTTCATAACTATTAAATCTATTGGTTTTCGCTAAACCGCGAAAAGGACTATTTCATAAATGCTCAATAATATTCCTAAGGCATCAAATATACAAATAAGGACAATTCCACCTATCTTTGCAGCCCTTATGGAAAACCTCCGGAATTTCTGCATCATTGCCCATATAGACCATGGCAAGAGTACTTTGGCCGACCGTCTGCTGGAATATACCAAGACGATTTCCAAGCGTGACATGGAGGCGCAGGTGTTAGATGACATGGACCTGGAGAAAGAACGGGGCATTACCATAAAAAGTCATGCGATACAGATGGAACACAGTTCAGGCGGGAAAAATTATATCCTGAATCTGATTGATACCCCCGGTCACGTGGATTTTTCTTATGAAGTTTCCCGTTCCATTGCAGCCTGTGAAGGTGCTTTGCTGCTGGTTGATGCTGCACAAGGCATTCAGGCCCAGACTATTTCAAACCTGTACCTGGCTTTGGATCAGGGTCTGGAGATTATTCCTGTGCTGAATAAAATTGATCTGCCCAGTGCCAACCCCGAAGAAGTGAAGGATCAGATTGTTGAGTTGTTAGGTTGCAAACGGGAAGATATCATGTCTGCTTCCGGAAAAACCGGAGAAGGTGTAATGGATATACTGGAGGCAATCATTGCCCGTGTGCCCGCTCCAAAAGGCGACCCGGAGGCTCCTTTGCAGGCGCTGATTTTCGATTCTGTTTACAATTCTTTCCGGGGTATTATTGCTTATTTCCGGATCATGAACGGGGAACTGAGGAAAAATGACAAGGTTAAATTTGTGGCAACCGACCGTGAATACAATGCAGACGAAGTGGGTATTTTAAAAATGACACTTATCCCCAAGGATCGTTTAAGTGTGGGTGATGTGGGATATATTATTTCAGGAATCAAGGTTGCCAACGAAGTGAAGGTGGGGGATACCATTACGCATGTCATTAATCCCTGCACTGAAATGATCAAGGGCTTTGAGAATGTGAAACCGATGGTATTTGCGGGAATTTACCCGGTTGACACGGATGAATTTGAAGAACTTCGCTCTTCGATGGAGAAGTTAAAGCTGAATGATGCTTCCCTTACCTGGGAACCGGAGAGCTCTGCAGCTCTTGGGTTTGGTTTCCGCTGTGGGTTTCTGGGCATGCTGCACATGGAAATTATTCAGGAACGGTTAGAACGCGAGTTTAATATGAGTGTCATTACCACTGTGCCTAACGTGTCTTACATTGCCTATACCACAGCAGGGAAAAAACTGGAATTGCGCAACCCTTCTGATTTTCCTGATCCCAGTACGCTCAACAGGGTGGAAGAACCTTATATCAAGGCCAATATTATTACCAAGTCCGAATTTACCGGACCCATCATGGGCCTCTGCATGGACAAACGGGGGATACTTAAAAATCAGGTGTACCTGACCACTGACCGTGTCGAGCTGATGTTTGAAATGCCTCTGGGAGAAATTGTGTTTGACTTTTATGATAAACTGAAAAGTATTTCCAAAGGCTATGCTTCTTTCGACTATTCACCCATTGATTACAAAGCATCCGATCTGGTAAAGATGGATATCTTAATTAATGGTGATCCGGTAGATGCCTTGTCAGCCCTCATTCACAGGGACCGTTCCTATGATTTCGGAAAGAAAATCTGTGAAAAGTTAAAAGAGCTGATCCCCAAGCAGCAATTCCAGATTGCGATTCAGGCGGCTATCGGGGCGAAAATTATTTCACGCGAAACGATCTCTGCCATGCGCAAGGACGTTACTGCCAAATGCTATGGAGGGGACATTTCGCGGAAGCGTAAGTTGCTGGAGAAGCAGAAAGAAGGCAAGAAACGTATGCGCCAGATCGGAAGTGTGGAAATTCCCCAGAGTGCTTTCATGGCAGTTTTGAAGCTGAACGATTAAGCCCATTGACAATTCGTACATTAGCGGTTAATAATATTAAATTTATACCCGTATCATGAAGGGTTTGATTTATAGCATTTCCGGTTTTTTTGCGCTGGCGCTGTTGTTCCTCTCTTGCGGAAGCTTACGCATGGCGTATAACCAGGACTTATCCGATATGTATAAGCCTCAGGCCGTAGCTCTTCATCCGGAATTGCAGGTTTATCATACATCGGAAACGGTTTCAGATATTTATTATTCCCTTGATTCCAAGGAACTTTTGTATTCCAAACAAACGGATTCCCCTGATTTTACTTCGGTTGTTTTCATTACTTATCAGTTAACCCCCTCCTATGAATCGAAGGTGATTCTGGACAGCGGAACGGTGAAACTGATAGATGTAAACAGGGATAATACCCGGAAATTTGTGCGAGGTAAGTTCTCTGTAAAAACTCCTTCCGTAAGCAATTATCTGCTGAGAGTCACATTTCATGATGTTCGCCGCGCCCAGGAATTCGACCGGTTTATTGAGCTGTATAAGAGTAACCCCGGAAGTCCTCAATATTATTTTGTCAGTAAGGAGCCGGGCGTTCCTTTATTCAAAACATTTGTTGCCGGCAATGAAAAGGTGATGATCAATTATCGCCGAACCTCTAAGGGTAAACTGTTTGTAAAATATTTCAAACGCGAGTATCCGGTCGCTACGCCTCCCTTCTCCACACTGGAGGCAAGAACATTCGGGTATAAGGCAGACAGCCTGTTTATACTGCCCTTAAACGATTCGGGCTCCGTATTTTTTCAGCCTTTTAAGCCGGGAATTTATAATTTTTCTGCAGACAGCAACGGTCGGGAAGGGCTTACACTTTACCGGTTTCAGGAAGGTTTTCCTGACATTAACAGGGCAGATCAAATGATTAATCCACTCCGGTACATTACCTCGAAAGAGGAGTTTGATGTGATCAGTAAATCTAAAAATAAAAGGCAGGCAGTTGAAAATTTCTGGATCAACTGTGCAGGAAGCAAGGAAAAAGGAAGGGAAATGATTCGCAAATATTATAACCGCGTACATGAAGCCAACCGGTTTTTTAGTTCCTACCTTGAAGGCTGGAAGACGGACCGCGGTATGATTTATATGATATTTGGTCCTCCCAATGTGGTTAACAGGGCAACGGACTCTGAAACCTGGGTGTATGGGGAGGACAGTAATGTCAATGCACTTACTTTTAACTTTGACCGCATGGCCAATCCTTTCAGCGACAATGATTATTGTTTACAGCGCTCTGATGTATACAAAAACAACTGGTTCAGGGAAGTGGATGATGTGTGGAGACAGGGAAGAACGTATCTGCAGAATTGAAAAAAAGTTTGCACCCCACAGGGGGGTGTAAATAAGACTAACGCCAGAGGCATAAGTCGTATTAAAAGTTTAAAGGTGGAAAGCTAAAATTGGAGCAGACAGGGAATATGATATTCGGAACGCGGGCGGTGATTGAGGCTGTCAGGGCGGATAAGGAAATTGACAGGCTTTATCTTCAGAGCGGGCTGAACAATGAATTGTTGCGGGAATTGATGACACTTATCAAAGAACGGAATATTCCTTTTCAATATGTTCCTGTTGAAAAGCTGAATCGCCTTACTGGAAAGAATCACCAGGGTGTTGTGGGGTATGTGTCTTCCCTTGCGTATCAGAAAATTGAGGACATTCTTCCCTTTTTATTTGAGCAGGGAAAAGTCCCGTTGTTGCTGGTGTTGGACAGGATTACAGATGTGCGGAATTTTGGTGCGATCTGCAGAAGCGCTGAATGTGCAGGTGTGGATGCTGTTCTTATTCCTTCAAGGGGAGCCGCACAGATAAATGCGGATGCGATTAAAACATCTGCCGGGGCTTTGTTGAAAATAGCGGTTTGCAGGGAAACTAACCTGAAACACACCCTCGCATTTCTGAAAGAAAGCGGATTGAAAATTGTCGCCTGTTCGGAAAAAGCTGAACGTGCTTATTTTGAATGTGATCTGAATCTTCCTGCTGCACTGTTAATGGGTTCAGAGGAAGATGGAATATCAGGAGAGTATCTGAAAATGGCAGATGAATTGATTAAAATCCCCATGCAGGGAACGATCGGATCCTTAAATGTTTCGGTAGCGACCGGGATTATTCTTTTTGAAACGCTCAGACAAAGGCATTAATAAGTACGTTCCAGCACAAACCAGCTGAACGCGCGTAAATTCAATTTTACCATCGAATCCGGAAGCAGGGGGTCAATACTCTTCCAGGCCTTGTCCATAATTGTCTTAGCTTCCTTTTCGCATTTTTCAATGACCTGATATTTGTCGAGCAGTGCCATCGCTTCCGTGAGCAGCGCTAGATCGGTTGTTTTTGCACTGACTATTTCCCAGAGGCGCTTACGTTCATCTTTGGTAATCAGCCCCATTGCTTTTGCAATCGGGTAGGTAATCTTTCCGGCCGTAATGTCTTCCGCTTTTGTTTTCAGGTTGTCCTGAAACCCTTTGAGGTTGAGCGTATCGTCAATAATCTGAAAGGCGATCCCAAGCGCTTCATAAAAAGATCCTAATCCATCAATTTGTTTTTGTGTTCCATCACCGAGCAAGGCTCCTATACGAGCCAGGTAACTGGCCGGGGCTGCCGATTTCAGGCGGTGGATGGAGTAAACACGTTTGCTTAACAGTTGCGCAGTTTGGTCGTCCTTCAGGACTTCCGGCATCATGTAATCCAGGCCGTGAATATCCATTGCCTGCCCGCTATGACAGGCACGCATGGTTTCAAAGT
>JABDEY010000069.1 GCA_013286805.1 Bacteroidota bacterium
CCTGCATCTAATATTAAAAAGGAGATTACAAAAATTCTTTTTGATCAAGGGTATATTCTGAGTTATAAATTTGAAGAGAGTGCCAATAAGCAAGGCATTATCAAAATAGCTTTAAAATACAATCCTAACAAACAATCTGCTATAAAGGCGATAAAACGTATCAGCACTCCGGGTGCCAGACATTATACTGGTGTCGATACAATGCCGCGCGTTCTTAACGGCTTAGGGGTTGCTATTTTATCAACCTCCAAAGGGCTCATGACAAATAAGCAGGCTAAAAAGGAAAATGTGGGTGGAGAAATTTTGTGTTACGTTCATTAAAAATTTTAAGGTAACAATTAATAATAAAATAATTAGATGTCACGTATAGGTAAATTACCGGTTACACTGCCAAAAGGTGTTGAAGTAAAAGTTTCTGACAAGAATGTTGTAAATGTAAAGGGCCCTAAAGGCGAATTGCACAGAAATGTGGATACTGCCATTGCAGTTAAAGTGGAGGAGGGAAAGGTTGTTTTAACCCGGGCTACGGAGCAAAAGCGCCATAAAGCGCTGCATGGTTTATACAGGGCTCTGATTGCTAATATGGTTCATGGAGTAACCCAGGGATATAAATTGGAACAAGAGCTTGTCGGTGTAGGTTATCGTGCTGCACATAAAGGTCAGCTTTTGGAACTGACGCTGGGATTTTCTCATAATGTAGCTTTTGAGTTGCCTAAGGAAATTAAGTTGCTCACAGCTACTGAAAAGGGAAAGAATCCAATGATCATATTGGAGAGTACTGATAAAGAATTGATTGGGCTGGTGGCTTCAAAAATACGTTCGTTCAGAACTCCCGAGCCATATAAAGGCAAGGGTATTAAGTTTAAGGATGAGCAATACCATTTCACGGAATGTATTACGTGAAACCCCGAACTGACGTATATATCCACGCGGGCGTCCGGTAAGTTTACAGCGATTACGTGTGCGTATAGGTGAAGAATTCCGGGGTAGCTTTTGCAGCCTGGCAGAAGCCTCAGGATCACCAGCCAATACAGCTGCCTTTAATGCAGCCCGTTTAGCCGCATATCTTTTAATCATTCTTGCTCTTTTGACCTCCCGGGCCTTCATTGATTCTTTTGCCATGCTGTATTTTTATTTTTTTTCCTGATTTCTGAATGGTAAACCATATTCCGCCAAAAGTGCTAATGCCTCTTCATCCTTCTCCGTGGAAGTAACGAAGGTGATATCCATACCCATAATTTTATTTACTTTATCAATGTCAATTTCCGGAAAAATAATCTGCTCAGTTACGCCAAGGGTATAATTTCCATGCCCGTCAAAGCTTTTATCATTAATGCCTTTAAAATCACGGATACGTGGCAGAGCAGCTGAAATCAAACGATCCAGAAATTCATACATCATGTCACCCCGAAGCGTCACACGAACACCAATAGCAACCCCTTTACGAAGTTTGAAGTTCGCAATATCCTTTTTGGAATAGGTAGCAATGGCTTTCTGACCGGTGATCGTACTCATTTCCTTCACTGCGCCTTCAATTAACTTCTTGTCCGCAACAGCGTCGCCAACCCCTTGATTTACACAAATCTTCAGCAATTTAGGCACTTGCATAGAGGTTGAGAAATTGAATTTTTTTTGAAGGGCAGGAACGACTTCCTTCCTGTATTTTTCCTTCAGCCTGGGTGCATATTTTTTTGTTTCCATTATTTAATTACCTCCCCTGTTTTTTTTGAAACTCGTACTAATCTATTTGTCTTTTCATCCAGCTTACGGCCAGTGCGTGTAGGATTTCCAGTTGATGGCTCAATCAGCATCAGATTCGATATATTGATAGAGGCTTCCTGCTGAACAATTCCACCCTTGCTGTTTTTAGCACTGGGCTTGGTGTGTTTCGAAACCTTGTTCACACCTTCAACAATAGCTCTTTTACCGGCTACATCTAAAGTCAGAACTTTTCCTTCAGAACCCTTGGCATCTCCAGCCAAAACCTTTACCAGATCGCCTTTCTTAATATGTAATTTCTTATTCATTTGTTAAAATTGTATGGTTTAAAGCACTTCAGGTGCCAATGAAATAATTTTCATAAATTGTTTGTCTCTTAATTCTCTTGCAACAGGTCCAAAAATACGGGTACCCCTCAATTCATCTTGAGCATTCAGAAGGACAACCGCATTGTCATCAAATCGTATAAAAGAACCATCCGGTCTGCGAATTTCTTTCTTCGTCCTTACAACAACGGCCTTGGAAACCGCGCCCTTTTTAATCCCACCGGAAGGAAGCGCATGCTTTACAGTCACTACAACCTTATCACCAATCGAAGCATAATGCTTTCTTGTGCCGCCCAAAACCCGTATGCAAAGCACTTCCTTCGCACCGCTGTTATCGGCTACTGTCATCCTGGATTCCTGTTGTATCATTGTCTGATTATTAAATTCGTTACTGAAAAATTATATTTTACTTAGCCTTTTCAACTACTTCAACCAATCTCCAGCACTTATTCTTGCTCAGCGGACGAGTTTCCTCAATACGAACAGTATCACCAATTCCACACTCATTCTTTTCGTCATGCGCCATAAATGTGGAAGTCCGGTTAACGAACTTGTGGTATTTCGTGTGTTTTATTTTACGTTCCACCGAAACCACAATTGATTTAGTCATCTTGTTGCTGACAACTGTACCCACTTTCTCTTTTCTTAATTTTCTTGTTTCAGTTTCCATTTTTCATTCTATGGTTAAGTTCTGTTTGAAGACGCGCAATTGTTCTTCTCGCTTGTCTTATTTTAAGCGGATTCTCGATAGGAGAAACCTTATGACTCATTTCTGTTTTGGTCAATGCTGCTTTACTTTCAGTGATTTTTTCAGCCAGATCTTTGGTTGAAAGTTCTTTTACTTCGCCTTGTGTCATGCTATTATTTCTACTTTAAAAATTAATCAGGATACCTTTTCTTCTACATAATCTCTGCGAACAATAAACTTCACGGTAATCGGAAGTTTTTGTGCCGCAAGTCGTAATGCTTCTTTTGCAACCACCATAGGAACACCCTCTACCTCAAATAATATACGACCAGGCTTAACCGGGCATACCCAGTATTCAGGAGCTCCTTTACCCTTACCCATACGTACCTCTGCAGGTTTACGGGTAATCGGTTTGTCAGGAAAAACATTGATCCAAACCTGTCCGTCGCGTTTCAAATAACGGGTCAAAGCAACACGGGCTGCTTCAATCTGACGTGCCGTAACCCAGGTTCCATGAATAGCTTTGACGCCAAAAGTGCCAAATGCAAGCTCGTAACCGCGCTTAGCATCGCCCTTCATTTTCATTTTCTGGCACTTCCTGAATTTTGTTCTTTTTGGCTGTAACATCTCTTATTAAGTTTTTTTAATCGCGTTTAGCTTTTCCAAATCCACCACCCTTAGGTCCTGCATGCCCACCACCATGTCCACCTTGTCCTGCATGTGCACCCGGAACCTTCTTTTCTTTTGCACCGCCAAAGTTTGGTGATAAATCACGCTTGCCAAAAACCTCACCTTTGCAAATCCAGACCTTTATCCCAATGCGGCCATAAGTTGTGTGTGCTTCAGCAATGGCGTAATCAATATCAGCTCTCAGTGTATGCAAAGGAGTTCTGCCTTCTTTATAAGACTCCACACGGGCAATTTCGGCTCCGGCCAAACGACCGGAACACCTGATTTTAATACCTTCAGCACCCATTCTCATGGTAGAGGCAATCGACATTTTAACGGCTCTGCGGAATGAAATACGGCCTTCAATCTGACGGGCAACACTATCAGCCACCAAACGGGCGTCGAGTTCAGGACGTTTAATTTCAAAAATATTAATCTGAATATCCTTTTTAGTAATTTTTTTCAACTCTTCCTTTAACTTATCAACCTCTTTACCACCCTTTCCAATAATAATTCCAGGACGAGCAGTATGAATAGTAACAGTAATAAGTTTCAGGGTACGCTCGATCACAATTTTCGAGATACCAGCTTTACCCAAACGGGCTTTCAGGTAGTTGCGGATTTTTTCATCTTCCACTAATTTATCCGCATAATCTCTGCCACCATACCAGTTAGAATCCCATCCTTTGATGACACCTAACCTAAAACCAATTGGATTTGTCTTTTGTCCCATGAATCTATTATTGTTTTTCTTCTTCTTGTGTTTCTATTTCTGTTTCTATTTCAGCTGTTTGTGCAGTGTCTGAATTCTCATCTGTTGTGGCTGCTGCTCCTGTTCCAACAAACAAGGTCACATGGTTGGACCGCTTTCGCATCCGGTAAGCACGACCCTGAGGAGCAGGCAGCATACGTTTCAGTGTAACAGCACCGTCCACAAAAACCTCCGTCACGAAAAGATTACCGGCATCTGCCCGCTGCCCTGACTTTGCCTCATAGTTATGAATAGCCGATGTCAGAAGGGTTTCCAATTTTGTAGAAGGATGTTTGGCATTAAATTTCAGAATCGTTAAGGCCGCGTAAACTTCTTTCCCACGAATAAGATCTGCTACTGTTCTCATCTTACGGGGAGAAGTAGGGCAGTTACGGAGAACAGCAAAGTATTGACTCTTCCTGTCTTCTTTTCTTTTATCCGCTTTAATTTTTTTTCTTGATCCCATGTTAAATTCTGTTTATTTGAACCCGCTTATGCTTAAGCAGCCTTTTCAGTTTTATTATTTCCGGTATGTCCTCTGTATGTGCGGGTAGGAGAAAATTCTCCTAATTTATGTCCAACCATATTTTCTGTTACATAAACAGGAATAAATTTATTGCCGTTATAAACAGCTAACGTATACCCCACAAAATGCGGAGGAATAGTTGATCTGCGGGCCCAGGTCTTAATAACCGACTTCTTGCCGGCCTTATTCATGACAGCCACTTTTTTGTCAAGTTTATAATCGATAAAAGGACCTTTTTTTATTGAACGTGCCATTCTGTTAGTTTTGTCTTATTTATTTTTTTCTTCTTTCAATAATGTATTTATTGGATGCTTTCTTTGGATATCTTGTCTTGTATCCCTTGGCCTTAAGGCCCTTACGGGAACGAGGATGTCCACCTGAAGCTCTTCCTTCACCTCCACCCATCGGATGGTCAACAGGGTTCATTGCCACAGGGCGGGTTCTTGGTCGCCTTCCCATCCAGCGAACGCGGCCTGCCTTACCATGACTCTCGAGGTTATGATCCGCATTGGAAACAGAACCAATTGTCGCAAGACAGGTAACCAGAATCATACGGGTTTCTCCTGAAGGAAGTTTAACCGTTGCAAACTTGCCATCACGAGCTGAAAGCTGCGCATAAGACCCTGCAGAACGCGCCATTGCACCTCCTTGACCTGGACGCAGTTCAATATTATGAATAATTGTTCCCAATGGAATATCATTCAGAAACATAGCATTACCAACTTCCGGTGTAGCCTTCTTACCCGAAACAACTTTTTGACCAACCTGTAAACCGTTTGGAGCAATAATATAACGTTTTTCTCCGTCCGCATAACTCACCAGGGCAATACGGGCACTCCGGTTTGGATCATATTCAACAGTATTAACAACAGCCGGAATATCCTGTTTGTCACGTTTGAAATCCACTAAACGATACTGGCGTTTATGACCCCCGCCAATATAGCGCATTGTCATTTTACCCGTATTGTTACGTCCACCGGATTTACTGAAAGGAACAACCAAACTCTTCTCGGGCTTGCCTGCAGTGATGTCGTCATTGTCGACAACAATCTTGAATCGCTGACCAGGGGTCAGTGGTCTGAATTTCTTTAGAGCCATTATTTTAAAATAGTTGAGACCTGCTATAGTTGCTCAAATTTGTCAACAGGTCAGTTTATACTCTGTTTTATATGCTACTGTAAAAATCTATCGTTTCCCCCTTCTTGAGAGTCACAATAGCTTTTTTAACTTTATTCACCCTTCCAACTGCTACTCCCCGTGTGGTGTTGCGGGTTTTGATTTTACCATTGCAATTCTGAGTATTCACAGCTTCAACGGTAACACCATACATCTTTTCAATTGCATTCTTAATCTCTACCTTATTCGCGTCCGGATTAACGATGAATCCAAAGCGATTCAGTTTCTCCCCTGCGGAAGTCATTTTTTCGGTAATGATTGGTTTTACAACTATGCTCATTTTTATAAACTTTAAACTTATAAACTCAAAACTATTTTTCAATTATTCAACACTTTCTCAATTTCTTTCACCGAACCTACAGTCAGCAATACATTATTTGCGTTCAAAACATCGTAGGTTGTGAGCTCCGAAGCCGTAGTAACAACCGTTTTTCCCAAATTTCGGGCCGACAAATATACGTTTTTATTCGATTCTGCTAATATTAATATTGTTTTTTTGTCCGAAAGATTCAGGTTTTTCAATAGTTCCATATAGTTCTTCGTCTTAGGGGCCTCAAAATTGAAGTCTTCCAGCACAACAATGTTAGCCTCTTTCGCTTTATAGGTAAGCGCTGATTTACGGGCCAGTTGCTTCACTTTCTTATTCAACTTGAAAGAATAATCACGTGGTCTTGGACCAAATACACGTCCACCACCCTTTACCAATGGTGATTTCATGCTTCCTCTTCTTGCTCCTCCTGTACCCTTTTGACGAATCGCCTTCTTGGTAGTACGGTGCACATCCGCTCTTTCCTGGGATTTATGAGTTCCCTGACGCTGATTCGCCATAAACTGCTTGCAATCAAGATAAATGGCATGATCATTTGGCTCAATACCAAATACCTCATCATTCAGATCCACCTTGCTGGCGGTCTTTTTACCACTTATATTTACTACTGTTAGTTCCATTTCTTAAATTTTTAATAAACTATTTTACAATAAAAACGAAAGAACCTTTTGCACCGGGAACTGAACCCTTAACAACAAGTAAATTCTTATCAGCGAATACTTTTACTACCTGCAGGTTAGCTGCCTTCTTGCGGTTTCCACCCATACGGCCAGCCATACGCATACCTTTTATTACGCGCGCGCCCGTTGAGGAATTACCCAGAGATCCAGGTGCCCGTGCACGGTCGTGTTGTCCGTGTGTCTGACCACCAACTCCGCTAAACCCATGACGTTTAACAACACCCTGAAAACCTTTTCCTTTTGAAGTACCTGTTATATCAACAAATTCACCTTCAGCAAAAAGATCAACAGTTAGTTTATCACCCAGATTAAGGGCGTTCGGGAATTCATAAAACTCAACCAATTTACGCTTAGGAGTAGTACCCGCTTTTGAAAAGTGGCCCTTCATAGCTGAAGTAGTATGCTTATCCTTTTTTTCTTCAAATCCAAGTTGCACGGAAGCGTACCCGTCCTTTTCTACTGTTTTAACCTGTGTTACTACACAGGGACCAACCTCAATTACGGTACAGGGTATATATTTACCACTTGTACTGTAAACGCTAGTCATTCCTATTTTTTTACCTATCAGTCCGGACATTTTATTAAAAAATTATGTTAAATGCTAAAACTCTCTTTTTAGTTTATTGGCTAATTTGTTAATTGCCTGATTAAACAAATCAAACTATACTTTGATTTCTACTTCCACTCCGCTCGGAAGTTCCAGCTTCATCAAGGCATCGACCGTTTTCGAGGTGGAACTGTAAATATCCATCAGCCTTTTGTAAGAACGCAACTGGAACTGATCACGGGCCTTTTTATTTACGTGAGGCGATTTCAGAACCGTATAAATCCGTGTATGAGTCGGAAGCGGAATTGGGCCACTTACAACAGCTCCTGTAGCTTTTACAGTCTTCACGATTTTCTCTGCCGATTTATCAACTAAGTTGTAATCGTAGGATTTAAGTTTAATTCTGATCTTTTGGCTCATGTTTTCATCAATTATAAAGAACGGTTATTATCAAACTTTCTCTGCTTTTTTTCCTTTTACTTTTGCAATTACCTCATCCGACGTTGAACGCGAGGTTTCAGCATAATTTGAAAATTCCATTGTAGAAGTTGCGCGACCCGAAGTAATTGTACGCAATTGGGTCACATAACCAAACATTTCAGAAAGTGGAACTTTAGCTTTAATAACCTGTGATACACCCTTTGAGTCCATCCCTTCAATCTGTCCTCTGCGCTTGTTCAAGTCACCTACTACATCACCCATATTTTGCTCAGGGGTAATCACTTCTACTTTCATGATTGGCTCCAGAAGTACTGGTTTAGCTTTCGGCAAAGACTCACGGAAAGCAGTTCTGGCACAAATCTCGAAAGACAGTGCATCCGAGTCAACATCATGGTAGGAACCATCTGTCAGTACTACTTTCATACTGTTCACCGGATAACCGGCCAGAACCCCATTTATCATAGCAGCCCTGAAACCCTTTTCAACAGCAGGTATAAATTCGCGGGGAATATTTCCGCCTTTAATCTCATTTTCAAACTGGAGCTGATCTTTGACCACATCCCAATCCGCATCAACCGGTCCGATTCTAAAGCGAATGTCTGCAAATTTACCACGACCACCTGTTTGCTTTTTATAAACTTCACGGTGTTCAATGGTAGCATTGAGCGCCTCCTTGTAGGCAACCTGAGGTGGGCCCTGATTTACTTCCACTTTAAATTCCCTTCTCAGCCTGTCCATGATAATGTCCAGGTGGAGCTCACCCATACCACTTATAATGGTCTGTCCTGAATCCTCATCCGTTTTGATTCGGAAAGTAGGATCCTCTTCTGCAAGTTTATTCAGGGAAACTCCCAATTTATCAAGATCCGCCTGAGTTTTAGGCTCAATGGCAATACTGATAACCGGCTCCGGAAAGTTCATTGCTTCCAGAACGATCGGATTTTTTTCATCACATAGTGTATCCCCTGTCTTAATATCCTTGAACCCAACTGCGGCACCAATATCTCCTGCTTCTATAAAATCAATCGCATTTTGCTTATTGGCATGCATTTGGAATATACGGGAAATGCGCTCTTTATTGCCGCTGCGTGTATTCAATACATATGAACCTGCATCCAAACGGCCTGAATAGACCCGGAAGAAACACAAACGTCCCACGAAAGGATCCGTCGCAATTTTAAATGCAAGAGCAGTAAAAGGCTCATTCACATCCGGCTTGCGGCTTACCTCTAATTCTGTATCAGGATTAATGCCGTGAATCTGCTTTCTGTCCATTGGACTTGGCATCAATTCCATCACATAATCCAACATGGTTTGTACACCCTTATTTTTAAAAGCTGAACCGCATACGATCGGAACTACTTTATCTGCAATACAAGCCGCACGAAGAGCGGTGAGAATTTCAGCTTCCGTAATGGAGTTAGGATCCTCGAAAAATTTCTCCATCAGCTTGTCATCAAACTCCGCAATGGATTCCAATAACTTCGCTCTCCACTCTTTCACTTCTTCCAGCATTTCAGTAGGTACAGGAACAATATTATAAGTCATTCCTTTGTCCTCCTCGTTCCAGACAATCCCCCTGTTATTAATCAGATCCACAACTCCAATAAAATTTTCTTCAGCACCGATTGGCAGTTGTAATGGAATTGGGTTACCTCCCAGAACTTCCTTCACCTGCTTGACAACACCCAGAAAATCAGCTCCTGAGCGGTCCATCTTATTTACAAAACCTATGCGGGTAACATTGTAATTATTTGCCAAACGCCAGTTAGTTTCTGACTGAGGTTCAACACCATCAACAGCTGAGAAAAGAAATACCAGCCCATCCAGAATACGCAGTGACCTGTTCACCTCAACGGTAAAGTCAACGTGTCCGGGAGTATCGATAATATTTACTTTGTACTTATTGTTGCGGTAATTCCAGAAACAAGTCGTAGCAGCAGAGGTAATGGTTATGCCCCGCTCCTGCTCCTGAACCATCCAATCCATAGTAGCGGCTCCATCATGAACCTCGCCTATTTTATGGTTAACTCCGGTGTAATAAAGAATACGCTCTGTACATGTGGTTTTACCTGCATCAATATGAGCTGCAATCCCTATGTTCCTTGTATATTTTAAATCGCTCATGATGCTTTTATTTACTAAAATCTAAAATGAGAAAATGCTTTATTGGCCTCCGCCATTTTATGTATGTCTTCTTTCTTCTTAAATGCTGCGCCTTCTTCCTTTGCAGCAGAAATAATTTCACCAGCCAGTTTATTTTCCATAGACTTCTCATTGCGGTTGCGGGAATAATCAATCAGCCATTTCATGGCCATGGACACACGTCTTTCAGGACGGATCTCAGTAGGAATCTGGAAAGTAGCGCCTCCCACACGACGGCTTCTGACTTCTACAGAAGGAGTGACATTGGACAAGGCTTTCTTCCAGGTCTCAAGTCCGTCCTGTTGCGTTTTTTGCTGAACAATATCAAGTGCCTGATAAAAAATACCATAGGAAGTTTCCTTTTTCCCGCTGTACATCATATTGTTCACAAAGCGGGTCACCAAAATATCATTGAATTTCGGATCAGGTAACACATGTCTTTTTTTGGCTTTGGTCTTTCTCATTTTATAAAACGATTATACTGCTTCTAAAAATTAAATCTTATTTATTTTTTTGCCGGAGCTGCTGCTCCTTTTGCACCAGCCTTTGGTTTTTTAGTTCCGTATTTTGAACGTCTCTGATTACGTCCTTCCACTCCTGCTGTATCCAGAGCACCACGGACAATATGATAACGTACGCCCGGAAGATCTTTCACCCTTCCGCCACGGATCAATACAATTGAGTGCTCCTGCAAATTATGGCCTTCCCCGGGGATATAGGCAATAACTTCCACTTTGTTCGTTAGTCTTACCTTGGCTACCTTGCGCATAGCAGAGTTTGGCTTCTTCGGCGTTGTTGTATAAACACGTGTACAAACGCCGCGCTTTTGAGGAGATGACATCAAGGCGGCAGACTTACTTCTGTTAGAGGCCTTGAACCGCCCTTTACGCACTAATTGTTGAATGGTTGGCATAGTTTAATTGACTAATTATTAAAACCCTTATTTTATAACGGACGGCAAAGGTAGGAAAAATATTTATAAACAATAAATAGTTTATGATTATTTAAGGATTATTTTTGACAACCAAGGGCTGGGTTTTAAGAGCCATTGGGAAAACGGTACTAATCAACCTGCTAATCAACGTTAATTATGAGTCAGGATCAGTCAAATGACAGGTATCTGGAAGAACTGAATATAGTTCAGCGGCAGGCCGTTGAATGTTTACAGGGGCCTGTAATGATAATAGCAGGGGCCGGATCCGGGAAAACAAGAGTGCTGACCTATCGTATCGCCCATCTGATCCGCAACGGTGTGGATCCGTTTCATATTCTTGCCCTTACATTTACCAATAAAGCTGCGCGCGAAATGAAAGAGCGCATTACCGGAATTGCAGGTACGGATACCCGAAACTTATGGATGGGAACATTCCATTCCGTTTTTGCTAAAATATTGCGCATAGAAGCTGAAAAAATAGGTTATCAGAAGAATTTCACAATTTACGACACAGAGGATTCCAAAAACCTGCTAAAAGACATCGTTAAAGAATTAGGCCTCGATGAAAAGGTTTACAAAACTTCTCTTGTTTATAACCGGATATCTGCGGCCAAAAATCAGTTAATCTCTGCGCAGGCTTATGGTCAGACCGACCGGATAATGGAAGAAGACAGGCTGAGTTTCAAACCAAAACTATCGGATATTTACATTAAATACAGCAATCGTTGTTTTAAAGCAGGGGCCATGGATTTTGATGACCTGCTCTTCAAAACCAATGTATTGCTTCGTGAGCATGCCGGTGTACTGCAAAAATACCAGGAGAAATTCCAATACATTCTGGTCGACGAATACCAGGACACCAATTTTTCACAATACATCATCGTAAAGCAACTTGCGGCACGTTTTGAAAATATATGCGTCGTTGGCGATGATGCCCAAAGCATCTATTCATTCCGTGGAGCGAATATTCAAAATATATTAAATTTTGAAAAAGATTACCCCGATTTGAAAACCTTTAAACTGGAACAGAATTACCGCTCAACGCAAACTATCGTAAATGCTGCAAACAGTGTTATTGCAAAAAACAAAGATCAGCTTTCCAAAAAAGTAT
>JABDEY010000070.1 GCA_013286805.1 Bacteroidota bacterium
ATTATAGCCTTGCTGAAAGACAAACGGCTGGTCGAGCTCAACCGGGAAAAAACCAACAACAACTTTTCCGTCGGCGATTTCTATCTGGGCAGAGTCAAGAAAGTGATGCCGGGGCTAAATGCTGCATTTGTGGAAGTGGGATACGAGAAAGACGCATTTCTTCATTACCTCGATTTAGGGCCTCAGGCAGCTTCCCTGATGCACTATACCAAACTGGTACAAACAGGAAAAATCAATACATCTGACCTCGGCAATTTCAAAAACGAAAATGACATTCCTAAAAACGGAAAAATAGGCGGCATGGTGTCCACCGGGCAAAGCATTCTGGTTCAAATTGCGAAGGAACCTATTTCCACCAAAGGCCCACGTATCACTTCGGAATTATCCATCGCCGGGCGTTATTTAGTGTTGGTACCCTTTTCAGATCAGATTTCTGTATCCCAGAAAATTAAGGAAAATGAAGAGAAAAACAGGCTCAAGCGCCTGATGCAAAGCATCAAACCCAAAAATTTCGGAGTAATAGTCCGCACCGTCGCGGAAAATAAAAGTGTTGCCGAATTAGATGCCGATCTGAAAGACCTGATCAGTAAATGGGATACTTGTTTTCAGGAAATGAAGACAGCCCAGGCCCCTAAAAAGGTATTGGGAGAACTCGACCGCACTTCTGCCATTTTGCGTGACACGCTCAATTCCTCTTTTAACAATATCCATGTAGATAATGAAAAAATGTTCGATGAGATCAAATCTTATCTCCGGACAATTTCACCCGAACTGGAAAAAATAGCCAAACTGTACAAAGGCGCTGTCCCTATTTTCGATCAGTTTGATGTAGAAAAACAAATGAAAGCACTGTTTGGAAAAACAGTCACCATGAAAACAGGAGCTTACCTGATTGTGGAACATACCGAAGCATTGCACGTCATTGATGTAAACAGTGGGCACAGGGCAAAATCAGGCTCCACACAGGAACAAAATGCGCTCGAAGTGAACCTTGATGCTGCAGTAGAAGTAGCCCGTCAGCTAAGGTTGCGTGACATGGGTGGAATCATCGTTGTAGACTTCATTGATTTGCATTCAGCAGAGAACCGCAAGCTCCTGTTCAACAAACTGCGGGATGAAATGCACACAGACAAGGCCAAACACAACATTCTTCCCCCAAGTAAATTCGGACTGATACAAATTACCAGGGAACGTGTACGGCCCGCAACAGATGTAGTAACAGTAGAAAAATGTCCAACCTGCGGAGGAACAGGAGAAATTCAAGCCAGCGTATTATTCATAGACCAGATCGAAAACAACCTCCGGTATATTTTGACAGAACAAAACGAAAAAGAAGTCATTCTGTGTGTACATCCCTTCATCGAAGCCTTTTTAACCAAAGGATTTCTTTCACTGCAAAGACGCTGGAGGCTAAAATACCGCAAGAAGATTACTGTCCGGGCGGTATCCTCTTATCACTTTATGGAATACCATTTTCTGAATAAGAAAGAAGAGGAGATTAAAAGCTGATTTGAAAATTAAGCAAGCTGCCATTTTCTCAAATTTATAACGGCTGCTATTCAAAAACCTGACATTCCTCAGTTTTCTCCCTATTTGACAATTCCATGACAATCAAACTATCCCTTTCCCGATATTTGGACTACAAATCATGGACAACTTCAAAATCATCGTATTTACGCACAAAACCATTGGGGTTGATTCCATCGGCAGACTTCACCTGCAGGACGACACAAAAGCAGATCGGCTGTGTTCTATAAAGCAAAAGTGTGCCCTTGATGAATTGATGTACCTCAGCACTTGCAACCGTGTTGAATTCCTGCTGGTCACACCTCACACTTTAGATAAAACATTTCTTCAGAAATTTTTCAGGGCATTCGGTCCTGACTGGCAAGATTCAGAAATAGACTGGGCTGTAGAAAACGCACAGACGCTCGAAGGAGAACCCGCACATGAACACCTGCTCGAAGTAGCCTCCTCACTCGATTCACTTGTAGTAGGAGAGCGCGAGATTATCACACAGGTTCGAAACGCATTTGAAATGTGCAAGACTTTAGGTCTGACCGGAGATCTTATCCGCCTGGTCATCAAACAAACCATAGAAACTGCAAAAAGAGTTTATACAGAAACCAATGTGGCAAGACATCCTGTATCTGTTGTTTCTCTGGCCTATCGCAAACTAAAAGAACTGAATGTAAAACTGGATGCCCGCTTTATCATCATTGGCTCAGGAGTTACCAATACAACATTCTCCAAATACCTGAAGAAGCATGGGTTTACAAACTTCACAGTTTTTAACCGCACATTGGCAAATGCACAAAAGCTTGCTGCAGATTTGAATGCAACGGCGCATTCCCTGAACGAATTAAAAAATTACAAAGGAGGATTTGACGTCATCCTTACCTGCACAGCTGCCTCAGACAGTATTATAACCAAAGCTATTTATAAAACCCTTGTAGGTACCGACAACACAAAAAAAATTGTCATAGACCTTTCTGTTCCCAATGACCTGGACGCTGAAGTATTGAACAGCTTTGACATCAACCTGATAGCAGTAAATAACCTGCAGGATATTGCCTCCGCCAATTTAAAAGAACGCGAAAAAGAATTAGCCGGCTGTAAAAAAATTATCGGGGAGAATATTTCAGAATTCCGTCAGATACTCAAAACACGGAAAGTAGAATTGGCCATGAGTGAAGTACCTAAAAGAGTGAAAGAGATTCACCACACCGCTCTGAATGAAGTATTCGCCAAAGAAATGAGCACGCTCGACCAGCAATCAAAAGATGTACTGAACAAAATTCTTTCCTACGTGGAAAAAAAATACATCAGTATGCCCATGAAAATGGCCAAAGAAATTCTCATAGACAAAATTTAATGATCCTTGGCTCCAGAGGCAGCGAGCTTGCATTATGGCAAGCCAGATTCATTCAGGCCAAACTGAAAGAAATCGGAGTATCAGCTGAACTCAAAATAATAAAAACCCAGGGAGATAAAATTCAGGACCTGAGTTTTGATAAACTCGAAGGCAAAGGATTTTTCACCAAAGAAATTGAAGAAGCCCTGCTTTCAGGAGAGATTGATCTGGCGGTACACTCCCATAAAGACCTGCCAACCGAATCACCCAAAGGATTATTGATTGCTGCTGTATCCTATAGGGAAGACCCTTCTGAATTAATACTGATTAACAAAGACGCCGTTGACGAACATAAAAAATACAGTTTAAAAACAAATGCGAAGGTAGGCACCTCCTCTGCGCGCAGAAAATCCCAGCTCCTTGCCTTCCGGGAGGATATAACCCTGCATGATTTAAGGGGCAATGTCCCGACCCGCATACAAAAGCTAAAAGACAAACAGTACGATGCAATCATGCTCGCGACGGCAGGAGTGGAACGCCTGGGAATAGATCTTTCCGGATTTCACCAGGAGAAATTGGCCCCCACAGAATTTATACCTGCTCCCGCACAAGGTGTACTGGCGCTGCAAATCAGGGAGAATGACAAAAAACTCGGACTACTGCTCCAAAAGCTAAATCAGGCAGAGGTAGCGGAAACAATAGCTATCGAACGGAAAATCTTAAACCTGTTTGATGGTGGCTGCCAACTCCCGCTTGGAGCCTATTGTGAAAAATACGAAGATGCAGAAGGCGAATACATTTATAAAGTTTGGGCATCCAAAGCCGACAACTGGGACAAATTTCCACGACAACTTTACGTAGAATCAAAGAAAGCAGAGGGGCTGGCTGAGAAAGTGGTAAAAAAACTAAATGAGGTAAATCCCACCTCCGTATTTATTACAAGGGATTTGCGCAAATATGATTACTTTCAAAAAGCCCTGACGAAAAACGGATTTACAGTTCAGGGCCGTTCGCTCATAGAGATAAAACAAATTCCAATCCGCAAACTGCCGGTCACAGATTGGGTGTTTTTCTCAAGTAAAAATGCTGTAAAACACTTCTTTCAGCAAAAACCGGTATTAGGAAAAGTTAAATTCGGAGCCGTAGGCAAAAGCACTTCAGAGGAGATCCGTAAATTCGGGCAGAGAGCTGAATTCATAGGTTATTCAACAGATACCCGCCTGACAGCCCGGCAGTTTGCCGCCGTAGTAGGCAGCAAAACAGTATTATTCCCGCAGGCCAAAGACAGCATGAAATCAATTCAAAACCAATTTACTAAACCCGGACAGGCCCTGGACCTCATTGTTTACGAAACAAAAAAAAACAGTGTAGCTGATTTACCAGTCTCAGAAATTCTTGTTTTTACCAGCCCCTCAAACATAGAAGCTTATGTTGAAAAATTCAAAATCACTCCTCAGCAAAAAACAGTTGCTATGGGCGACGCAACTGCAAATGCCTTACGCAAGCTGGGTATAAAAGTGGCTGCCATGCCACCTTCCTTCGACGATCTGGGTTTGGTGCAGGCTGTGATGAGTGTATGAGAGAACTTATTGCAAATATCAAAACCTAATACCTAAAAAATGCTGAACAGACCCCGCCGCCTCCGCAAAAACCCAATCATACGTGAACTGGTAGCTGAAACACGCCTCTCAAAAGACATGTTCATCTATCCCTATTTTGTAATTCCCGGAAAAAAGCATATCCATCCCATTGCCGCAATGCCCGGCATCAACCACTTTTCAGTTGATGAATTAGTAAAAGATGTGGAGCATGGTCTGAAACATGGCCTGAACAAAATTTTACTTTTCGGAGCAGGAGAAGAAAAAACCTCCGATGCCAGTTCCTCGTTCAGCAAAAACTCTATTGTTGTGAAAGCGGTAACCGAATTAAAAAAACAATTCGGAGATGAGTTATATGTAATAACAGATGTTTGTGTATGCGCCTACACAACCCATGGACATTGCGGAATCCTTCAAAATGACTATGTTCAGAATGATGCCTCTGTTGAAGTCCTTGCAAAAATGGCCCTTAGCCATGCCCGGGCCGGCGCCGATATGGTTGCCCCTTCAGATATGATGGATGGTCGTGTAGGTGCCATCCGTAACCTGCTTGATAAAAACGGATTGGAGAACACCTCCATCATGTCCTATGCCATAAAATTTGCATCAGCTTATTACGGACCTTTTCGTGAAGCTGCCGACTCCTCACCGAAAAAAGGTGACCGAAAAAGCTATCAGATGGATTTCCGCAACGGCAACGAAGCTCTGAAAGAAGCCATACTGGATGAAAATGAAGGTGCCGATATTTTAATGGTCAAGCCTGCTCTGGCCTACCTCGACATCCTACGCGACCTGAAAGAAAATACCCTGCTTCCGGTTGCGTGTTACAATGTATCAGGAGAATACAGCATGGTCAAAATTGCAGCACAAAAAGGCCTGATAGATGAGCAGCGCATTGTGATGGAAAATATGCACGCCTTTGCACGTGCAGGTGCATCTATTATTATCACGTATCACGCGAAGGATATATTGAATAAAAGTTGGTTGTAACTCAGGGCAAATACTGGATATATAATTTTATACCTAGACGATATTTACATCCCGTGTTTTACTTTCGAGGCTTTAATAGTAAAACCAAGGGCTTTTTAAGCAATTTTATAATGGCTAAAATCCTGCGCATTAAAGGCCTCTAGTGGCTATTATAGTAGCCATTATAAATTAACGAAAATGGGCATGTTTCCATCTGGTTCTGAAACTCTGGCGGTCGTAGGGGAAAACATCAAACCCGCCCGACTGGGAAGAAGATTAACTGCAGAGCAAGTAGCAAAAATGTCGGAGATTAGCCGATCGACATTAAGGCAGGTTGAAAAAGGGGCGGCGAATGTTTCAATTGGCACCTATTTCAAAGTGTTGGTTGTGCTCGGGCTACAAAATGATTTGTTAAAAATTGGTGCCGAGGATTTTGAAGGAAGAAAATCCCAGGAATGGGGTTTGAAGATCAATAAAAGAGCCCGTCAAATTAAAATTACAGGACTTCCATCCAGAGAACAAAAGTATAAAACAGATTGTGCTTCCTTTCTGCCATGGCCTGATAAATAATAGAATACAGGAGTGCAAACGCTCAGGTCAATACCTCCAGCACCCGCTCCAACTTTAACCCCCTCGACCCCTTAATCAACAAGGAAGAATTCTTCAAAGGATTCCCCTTCAGGTACTCACACAAAACATCCGTAGTATCAAACAACACAGCCCCAATAGTATTTTCAGCTGCCTTAAAATTTTTCCCGATTAAAAACACCCGGGGAAAACCTTTACTTTTTATCAACCCCATTATTTCCTGATGCTCTCTGGCAGAATCAATACCCAGTTCAAGCATATCACCTAAGATCAATACTTTGTCAGCCAAATGCAAAGATTCAAAATTCTCAATAGCAGCCCTCATGCTTGTAGGATTCGCATTGTAAGCATCGAGTACTATTTTGCAGGATCCCTTTTCCATCAGTTGGGAACGACTGTTGGAAGGCACATAACCTTCCAGCGCTTCATTTATTTTTTGTTCCTCGACGCCAAAGTGACAGCCAACACAAACGGCTGCAAGGATGTTCTCCAGGTTGTATTTCCCGACTAAAGCCATATTCACTACCGGATGCTCTATCAAAGGAACAACCGACTCTTTCCGCTTCCACCTCAATTTTATAAAGGGATCACCCTTCACTAAAGTTCCCTGAACATTTACCTGATTAGTCGGGCCATAGGATTCGATACGATTACCCTCGGCAGCCTTCAGAAGCTGGCTATTTTCAGCATTGACAAAAACAAGCCCTTTCTTTTTCTTTAGAAAATGATATAACTCCGATTTGGCTTTCAACACTCCTTCCAGGCTGCCAAAACCTTCAAGGTGTGCACTTCCAATATTGGTGATAATTCCGAAATCCGGCTCAGCCAGTTCGCACAAAACAGCAATTTCGCCAACATGATTCGCCCCCATTTCAACCACAGCCATTTCATGCAAAGGAGTCAGAGAAAGCAACGTCAGCGGCACCCCTATATGATTATTCAGATTTCCTTTAGTGGCGAGAACTTTATATTTTTTACTCAATACAGCGTAGACCAGTTCCTTGGTAGTCGTTTTTCCATTGCTGCCGGTTATCGCGATAACCTGAGTATTCAGCATCCGCACATGATAATTGGCAAGCGCTTGCAAAGCCTCCAGCACATCAGGAACAAACAAAAAGCGCTTATCCTTTACATAGATGTCCTCGTCCACAACTGCATACGCACAGCCAGATGCAAGTGCCTGTTCCGCAAATTGATTACCATTAAAATTCGGGCCTTTAAGCGCAAAGAAGACAGCGCCTTTTTTTAATTCACGACTGTCCGTACAAACAAGAGGATGTTCTTCGAAAATTTTATAAAGAAGGGTAGTCGGAGTAAACATACAAAACCAAACAATCTGTAAAATTCAGAGCTCTCCGAACGCCGCCTACTTCTTCCCTTTACCCAGACCAGTTGGACTACCAACACGGGTCATAGCACAACGGAAACCAAGATAAGACATATCCTGCCTTTCATCCAGGAAGCGACGGGTACCAGGCGCCATCCAATAGGCGCGGTCATGCCAGTTTCCACCTTTATATACGTGCGCTTTATCATTGATCATGGAAGTCACACCATACTCATACATCAGCTTATTTCCCTTATTCGGAGCATCGTCATCATTGTAATACACACTGGATTCAATGTCTCCATCCACATAATTAATATTATCTGCTTTTCTGTAATTTCTGCGCTCATCCAACCTGTCTTCCTTATTGGCGATACCCACATCTCTCCATCTGACCATTCCCGGTATGCTGGTTATATTACTATCCTTGTCATACAGAATAGAATCTGTATTAATAACAATATCATTCGGGCCATTTGCAGGATCCTTTACCTGAGTCTTGAACACGTTACCCCGGAAAGGGCGGAAATCCTCTTTATCTTCTCCCGTCAGAGGGCGATACACATCCATCACCCATTCGCTGACATTACCGGCCATGTTATACAAACCATAGTCATTGGGCCAATAAGAAAAAACAGGAGCAGTAATATCCGCATTGTCATTCAGGAAACCTGCAGCACCCATATTATCCCCATTGCTGCGTTTAAAGTTGGCAAGCATCTGTCCGATAAACTTTTCCTCCGGATTACGCACAGCGTGCCCATTCCAGGGATAAATACGTCTCTCCGTAATACGTTCACCCACTGTATTCCCGATCAGGCCATATGCAGCATATTCCCACTCTGCCTCAGTGGGCAGGCGGTAACGGGGTAAAAGAATACCATCTTCCATGCGAACCTGACGTTCTCCGGAACCATTAGGGTCAATAGAAGGAAGGTTCGTATTCACTTGTCCGGTCCATTTTCCGGCCAGGTATTGATCCGTATTAAAATAGTCCGCCTCAGAAGGCGTAGGGTTATGATTCAGGATACCCTCGCGAACCAGAATAAACTCATTCACGCGATCCGTTCTCCAGGCACAAAAATCACTTGCCTGTAACCAGTTAACACCAACCACAGGGTAATCCCTGTAAGCCGGGTGACGCAGATAGTACTCCACATAAGGCTCATTGTAAGCCATCTTTTCGCGCCAACAAAGCGTATCCGGCAAAGCCTTTTTATAAATCTCATAAAAATTCGCGCTAAAAACCCTGTAAGTCCAGTGCAGGTACTCTAAATAATCGAGGTTACGCACCTCTGTTTCATCCATGTAAAACGAAGAAACAGTTACCCTGCGGGGAACATTGTTCCAGTCGTAGGTCACATCCTGCTCAGCACGACCCATGGTGAAAGTACCACCTTCAATCAGAACCAAACCCGGCCCGGTTTCCTGCTCCTCATAAGGCATTACCTCAAAACCACCATTCTTAGGATCATTATAAGCCCAACCGGTCACCGGAGAACGCTCCTTTTTACAGGATGAGCCGCTTATAACTACCGCTCCTGTCAGAAAGGCCAGCTTCAAAAGTCTGTTCATCTTCATAATCTGTCGTTTTATATTAAACTAAAATGAGGGGCAACTTATTGTCCTGAATTTTTTCTTTTTAGGCTTACAGGGGAACACTATCTGCAGGGAGATTTCATGCGAACCCGCGGTAATATTCGTAAGCTTAGAGGTCGTCAGGTCGTAACTGTACCCAAACTTAAACATATCCTTCTGAAATCCAATCAGAGCAACGAAAGAGTCCTGATTCCTGTACCACAATCCACCCACAATAGGTCCTTTGGTTAAATACAATCCCAACAGAATTTCCTGAAAATCCTGTTGCTTCATGTAAAGGATATTCGGAGAAATAGTAGTCTCAGCGTCTTTGGCCGCATCAAGCGGAATAACAGCTCCGGCGTGTGCTGTAATTTTCATTGGCAGAGGGCTTGGACCTGTCACCAGACCTTCATCAGGCTGTGTCAGATGATCAAAAGCAGCGCCAAAGAAATAGCGCTTGCTGTATCCTAAAATGCCTACAGATACATCACCATAAGAACGGTGACCATACCCCTGGTTTTCAAGTGTATTGTAAACAAATCCCCTCTTAGGATCAATCTGATCCCCAAAAGTCAGCTTACTCCAATCCACACTTGCCTGCGCATAAGTGGCCTGAAAGCCGGCTGCAATGGAGAACTCCCGGGTCACATTTAACTGGTAAGAATAAATGGCACTGAACCAGGTCCTTCGGATAATTCCACCGGTACCCGCAACATCATTCATGGCCATCAGACCAATGCCACCGGAAATGGCATCCACGTGCTGGTCATACGAAGCATGAAAGGTATCATACGTACCTGAAATTCCTGGCCACTGATCCCTGTAATTCATAATAAACCGGGGGCAGCGGGCCGAGCCTGCAAATGCAGGATTCAGGTATAAAGGATTGGCATAAAACTGTGTAAACTGAGGATCCTGGGCAAAAGCCAACTCGCCATAAGCAAGCGAGAACAGGGTAATCAAAGCGAATGTCAGACGTTTTACCATAATCCTATCTATTTTTTATGAAACCGCTGCAATAATCACAACCAAAAACAGTTATCAACACGTCACAATCAAAACTTCAATTAACAAATGTAATAATTAAAATAGTTATAAACAACCAAATTCAGTTTTTGGATTTTAATTTTACTTTACTTTGCTTTTGCAAAGTTTAGTACTATTTATCCCCGGAAGGGGCTATTCGTTCAATTATTCAAAAAAATAAGGGATTTAACTTCAGATACAAGGATATGAGATTTTTAGGCACCGTATTATTTGCACTGTTCTTGTTGCCCCTTTACCCCGGAAACTTCGGAAACCCGGCAAACCCAAGAAATCAGGTAAGTTCCAAAAGCCCTGCCCGTAGAATTGTCTGGGAAGGAATTCAGGTAAACCAGTTTTCAGAGCGGGAAGTCAATCGTTTCCTTGCCTTTAAAGGAGCATCCTACAATGCGCAACACTTACCCGAATATTTTGAATCTGTAAAATTACCTCATGGCACTACCGCTGTCAATGCTGAAATCAGCGACCCTGTATACATTAACCTGACAGAACAGGAGGAAGCGCTGGTTAAAATAACGGATACGGAACTGAAGGTAACATCAGCTATCGGGTACAGCAGAAAAGAACCTTACGCCCTCATTGGTTTTTTACCCATACGAAAGAACCCCAATTCAGGTAAACTGGAAAAACTGATTTCATTCAATTTGAAGTTGAATCCGGTTACAGCAGTGGCAGCAGGCGGTAAATTAAAACCAAACCATCATGAAATACATGCAGCCAGCTCCGTTTTGGCTACCGGCAATTGGTATAAAATTGGCGTCACTCAGGATGGAGTCTATAAAATTTCCTATACTTTCCTGAAAAACCTCGGATTGAACGTAAGCACGCTCGACCCAAGGAACATTCGCATCTATGGAAATGGAGGAGGGCAATTACCCTATGCAAATTCCGCATTCCGAAGGGATGACCTCACTGAAAATGCAATTTACGTTACAAGCGACAGCATTGGAAAATTAACCAAAGCAGACTATGTTTTGTTTTATGGCCAGGGTCCGACACGCTGGTCTTATTTACCCGCCTCCTGCCCGCTTTTCCAGCACAGTGTAAACCTGTATTCCGACACAACTTATTACTTCATTACAACCGACCTGGGCCCTGGAAAAAGAATCCAGCGCCAGGCTTCCTTAACCTCAGCAACACCTGTCAATGTTACGTCCTTCGATGATTATGCTTATACGGAAGGAGATGCCGTTAACCTCATACAGTCAGGCAGGAGATGGTACGGAGACAATTTCGACATTATAACTTCTTATAGTTATTCCTATAGCTTTTCCAATATTGATGCATCCTCTCCTGCAAATGTTAAGGTGGACTTATTGAGTCGTTACAGTGCTCCCCCGCCCAATGATTTCTCTACCTACCAGGTCACCTGCGGAGCAGCTTCTCAGCTAATACAGCCACCCGGAGTCGCCACCACCCTCTATTACGGTGATTATGCGGCTGAAGCAAGCATCTGCTTTCCTGTTACTTCGCCTGTCTCCCCGGTCACCGTAAACATATCCCTGCAAACACCCGATGCAGTTGGATGGCTGAATTACATCGAAGTCAATGTTCGACGCCTGCTTCAGATGTCAGGAGACCAGATGCCTTTCAGGGATTCAAAATCAGTTGGCACAGGCAATGTTGCACAGTACAATCTTGCAATCGGAGTGAGAGATACGGTATGGGAAGTCAGCGACCCTGCCAATGTCAGGCAGCAAGCCACAACTTTAAATGGAGGCACTTTGCAATTTTCCCTTGCAGCTGATTCACTCAGGCAGTTTATCGCATTTAGCGGGAATTCTTTTTATACTCCTGTGGCAGCAGGATTTATCCCAAATCAGGACCTGCATGCCTTGCCACAAGCCGACATGGTAATCGTCACCAATCCTTTGTTCTGGAATGCAGCAACAACTCTTGCCAACTTTCA
>JABDEY010000071.1:0-9516 GCA_013286805.1 Bacteroidota bacterium
GCCAGGCAGTGCTCTCAGGAGATGAACCTGTATTATTGACCAAATCAACTACACCCTTGGAGGAGAAGGTCCGTAAATCTGGAGAAGGGGAATTTAGTGGCTCAAGACCTGTTAAAGGTTCAGCTAAAAACAAGGAACACTTTGAGACTTCACTTTTTAATTCCCTCAAACTCATTCGCAAAGGAATCGCAAAAAGAGAAAATGTGCCAGCCTATATAATTCTTTCAGACGCTACCCTGGTTGAATTGTCCACTTATCTGCCTGCTGATCTGTCAGAAGTCAGGCAAATATCCGGTTTTGGGGACGTAAAACTGAACCGCTATGGTCAGGTTTTTCTGGCAGAAATTACAATGTATTGCCAAACAAATCACTTAACTTCGCGCATTCATTCTAAAAATCAAAAACACTATGTCAAAAGCTGAAATCCACACTGCAAAAGGAATCATGAAGGTTGAGTTCTTTGATAAGGACGCACCGAATACGGTTAAGAATTTTACCGATCTGGCCAAAAAAGGCTTTTACGATGGCCTGAATTTCCATCGTGTCATTAATGATTTTGTCATTCAGGGAGGTTGTCCAAACGGGACAGGAAGCGGCGGACCCGGGTACAAGATAAAATGCGAACTCGATGGAGCCAACCAGTACCACGACAGGGGAGTACTTTCAATGGCACATGCAGGCAGGGATACCGGAGGCTCTCAGTTTTTTATCTGCCACAGCCGCACCAACACGGCCCATCTGGATCGCAACCATACATGCTTTGGAAAGGTAGTGGAGGGATTGGATGTAATTGATAAGATCAAAGAAGGGGACAAGATTCTCAAAGTAGTGGTTCTGTAAGGGCAAAAATCAAATTTCTTGTGGAATAATCGGGTACAAAATGTCGGATTTAAGATGATGGTTATGTGATTTTAATTTTTAACTTCACGTTTCGTATTTAAAGGCATCAGTTCAAAATAAAATCATCAACAAACAAATCAAAATAAAACAAATAAAAATGAAAAAAGCATTACTCTTATCAATTTTCTGTGCCGGTTTATTTTTGAATAAACTCTCGGCTCAGGTTGTATTTGCAAGTGACTTTGAAACATGGACTGGTAAAGAAGCCGTAACCGGCTGGAACGGATCGGCAACCAATATTACAACAACAGCTGGGGATAGTGCCAGAATTGACAGTATTTTACCTGAACATGGGAAATACTGCGTGGATCTCGTTGATACCTCATCCTCAGGAAAACGTTTTTCAACTACAGCGGTTTCAGTAACTGATAGTACCATCTATAATGTGAGGTTTTGGGCCAAAGGCTACGGAAGTATCCGGGCAGGACTTTACGGAGTTAAAAATACTGCTTTTGGGAAATATCTGTATAATAGTTCCTATGCCGTTGTAGCTTCTCCAACCTGGGCAGTATATAACCAGACATTATTGTCAGATACTACCAACCCGACTGCACAGTTTTTGTTATATGTTAAGAAAACTACTATGGCAATGGGTAACCTGCAGGTTGATAGTGTGACCATCACTAAGGTTGGAACATCCACAAGTCGGACATTATATAACATTCAACATAGCACTGTTTCCCCTTTTACCTCACCTTATGTAGGTACTTATGCAACTACAGGAGGAATCGTTACAGCTGTTAACTGCGGAGGCTATTATCTTCAGACTACCAACTGCCATGCATGGGGAGGAATGCTTAATTATGACTTTACCAATACACCTGCAGTAGGTGACAGCATCACCTTTTCTGGTTTAATCACTGAATACTATAATGAAACGGAAATGACAAATATCTGTGCTTATACAAAAGTATCCTCTGGAAATCCGGTTCCGGCAGCAACGCTTGTCGGATTAAATACCATTCAGGGACCTCAATTTGAAGGACTTCTGGTAAAAGTAAAGGATGTGAAAGAGGTAAGATACAACGCTGCCAAAGCCTGGTATGTATTTAAGGACTCCACCGCAGTTCTTGATACCGTAGATAACAATTGTTTCACCTACGGTTTTGCGCTTGGCAAAACATATAATATTACTGGAGTTATCCATTATGAGTATGAAAATTGGATTGAGCCCCGTAGTGTAAATGACATCGATTCCATTCATATAGACGGTGTCGAAAATTACAGGGATTACTTTACAGATATGACCATTTACCCCAACCCGAATAGTGGCACATTCACAGTTTCAGTGACGGTGACAGGAGATGCAAAAAATACAGATGTGACCCTCACAGATCTGACTGGCCGGTTGATTTATAAAGAACAAAGGGCACCCCAATCCGGAACAAGTTCTTTTCAGGTAAATACGGCAGGACTTGATAAGGGAATTTATTTTCTTGAATTAAGCACACCAGCGGCCAGAACAATAAAGAAGGTTGTAATACAGTAATTTCGGAAGATTCAGTTTACAGAGCCCTTCGGATTTAATTCTGAAGGGCTTTTTATTTAGACAATAAAAAATTACCATACATTTGCACACAAATAGCATTCATAAACTTAAAACTAAAAAAATATGAAAAAAGTAAGAACAAAATTATTTGGAGCACTAATGATTGCGGCGACATTGTTTATGTCAGGATGTTCAAAAGATGGCGCAGCTGGTCCCGCGGGTCAGGATGGTGCACCAGGTGCCACAGGCCCAACAGGTAATGCCAATGTACAAACATTGTCCTTTTCAATTCTATCTTCACAATGGACAGTAAACCCGAATTTTTCCTGGGAGATTGACGCTGTTTATCAAAGCACTGGCTTTGATTTTAATGGTGCCGTATTATGCTATTATAGCGTAGATAATAATTCCTGGCAATTATTACCCTGGACCTCAGATGGCAACTCCCCTTATTTTGAAATGCTTTTTGCGTATAATCAAACAACGGGAGTTTTTGGGCTTGAATGGACTAATATAACCCCAGGATCAGCACCTGCACCTGCACCGCCTGCCACCTCTTATTTTAAAATAGTTGGAATTCCGCCTGCAATAAAAGCAGCTCATCCAAATGTAAATTACAAAACGTACAACGAAGTAAAACAAGCCTATAACCTCAAAAACTAGTCGTTATTTATTTATTGAAAAAGCCCGGACAATTGCCCGGGCTTTTTTGTGGAGTCGGTGGGATTTGAACCCACGTCCAACAGACAATCGAAGAGCTTTCTACATGCGTATCCGGTATTTGATTTTCGTCAAGCTTTGGCAAACCAGCTGGCCATACACTCACTTAGCTTCTTTATCTCGCGCCGGCACGAAGCTTACCAGCGCTATCCTCACATTTTCGGTGCTTCATCCGGGACGCGGTAAGGAGGAGCTTCCCGGGAAACATTGCACTTAATACTTGGTATTAAGCAGCAAGAGCGTACGTATTAGCGTCGCTTATTGTTTTGAGAATTAAGATTTACGAGTCATATTCACAACACTCGGCATGCTTACAAATCAATTTCACCTGCTGTCAAAAGCCTGTCGACCCCAAATGTAAAGTTCAGCAAAGGTACGTATAAACCTGCAAAAATTGTACTTTTACCCGCCATTGATAATCCTTGACCAAAGGCTATGATTAAACTTGGTATACTCCGCGAAGGCAAAATTCCGCACGATAAACGTGTTCCATTCAGCCCACTTCAATGTACCGAACTGTTAAAGGAATATCCCGATTTGGAAATCCTGATTCAACCCAGCCCATTTCGTTGCTTTTCGGACGAGGAGTACCGTTCATTTGGATTGAATCTGCAGGAAGACATTAGTTCATGTGATATTTTGTTGGGCATAAAAGAAGTTCCCATTGAAGCACTCATTCCCGGTAAAAAGTATTTGTTCTTTTCTCATATCATAAAAAAACAGGCCCATAATAAGAAACTCATGCAGGCCTTCATTAAGAATAAAATCACGATGATAGATTACGAATGCCTGACAGACGTGAACCATAACCGCATCATAGGTTTTGGCCGGTATGCAGGTATCGTAGGAGCATATAATGGTATTCTGGGATATGGGAAGAAATACAATTTGTTTCACCTGAAGCCTGCTAATCAGTGCAGAAACAGGGATGAGATGGAGGAAGAATTGAAGCTGGTGAATCTGTCCAATATTAAAATATTGCTGACCGGAGGAGGGCGAGTAGCAAATGGAGCTACAGAAACTCTTGGTGCATTGAAAATAAGGAAGGTGACACCCTATGAATTTTTAAATTGCTCCTATCGGGAACCCGTTTATTGCCAGCTGCATTCCAAAGACTATTTTGAAGCCAAAGATGGTACGGCATGGAATTCAAGGGATTTTTACGAACACCCTGAAAACTATACACCCAGGTTTCTGCCCTATGCAAAAAAATCAGATCTCTTAATCAGCGCGCATTTCTGGGACCCACGCACGCCTGTGTTTTTCACCAAAGAAGACATGAAATCTCCTGATTTTCATATCAGTGTTATAGCAGATATCACCTGCGATATGCAAGGATCCATTCCAGGGACCTTAAGAGTAAGTACCATACAGGAACCATTCTATGGATATAATCCTGTTTCAGGAACGGAGGATGCGGCCTTCAGCAGAAATACAATAACAGTTATGGCAGTGGACAATCTTCCCTGCGAATTGCCCTCAGATGCATCAGAGGATTTCGGCAAAGAATTAATGGAAAGGGTCATGCCCTGTTTATTAGGACAAGACGAGGATGGAATTATTGCAAGGGGGACAATCTGTGAAGGCGGCCATCTCACAAGGCCGTATTCTTACCTAAGTGATTATGCAAATTAAAACATCTCACCCAAATCAAAAAAGAACCCCTGTGAACCCTGAAGTCCCCAGCCATAATCCAGCGCAAAGTTAACCCTTGAATATTTATTGACTTTTAACCGAAGCCCTATTCCGGCACCGGGATTTATAGTATCAAATTTGCCGCTTGGCCATTCGGACATGCATTGGGCATTGGCAAAAGCGACACCTCCAATCAATCCATTCCTCAAAATGCCAAATCTGTATTCGGCTTCATAATAAAGCATCATAGGTGCTGTAAACCTCCCCTGTATATATCCTCTGCCAATATTGTCATACGTATCACCTTGGGTAAAAGGCAGATCAAAATAAGGAGCATTGCCTCCAAACGTTAACCAGTTATAGTTCCAAAATGCGAGAATCCTGTTCTTTGAAAATGAAATATATTTCCGTAGATCAACAATGACACATTGATAGTTCTGGTCACTTCCTAAAACCTTTAAATTAGGGCGGTAAAAAAAGCTATAGAATTCCCCGCTTTCCGGATTATTTGAATTTCTTCTTTTATCATATAACAGGTGGACTGAAGGACCGGATGAAGTCGTTGTCGTAACATTGCCGCTGTATTTTCGATAATCCGTTACTATCTCGTTTCCCAAACCCGCTTCATAAATATTGTCGTGTATGTCCAGATTATAACCAAATCCAATAAATAAATCAGGTTTTACCTGTTGTAACACTTCCTGATAAGCCCTGATATAATCGTAAGAAACAAAGTCGGCATTCGATAATTTTGAATGACCTCCTAAGCCGAACGTATAGGTCGGATATTTGTAATAATGCCAGTCTGCCAACCAGTTATATTTATTTCCTTTGGACCAGAGATCAAGCGTAAGAGGCAACAAAATTTGCCCGTGGGTAAAGGAAGCCTCCGGGGCAGCCCTGATGGTAGACAGGTTGGCATTAGCGGTTGAGTCAACATAAAAGGAGATGTTGAAAGTTGTGACACCGGTAAACCCTGTCTGAATGGTATAGCCAAGTCCAGGCACCACTGCAAAAAGTAATTTTCCAGGTATTTTTACTTCATTGGGTGTTGGTGCTGGCTTTAAATGAAAAACTTGTCTGATAATATCAGGAAGGTCTTTTTGTTTAACAACATCAAGCGTGTTCTTTTTAAGAGAATCAACAGAACTAAGAGAGTCGGCAGTACTTGGAAGTGCATAAGAAACAAAATGTAAAAGAATAAAATAACTAAGGAGGAAAGTACCTTTAACGGGGAGACTCATTCAACGTGAAAAGCTTTTCAATTGTGCAATCGTCTTTTCCGGACTTGCAGAACTAAACACTGTATTGCCCGCCACCAGCACATCAGCGCCTGCTTCTATCAGTTTTGTATAATTGTGTAAATCAATACCACCATCAATTTCAATGAGTGCCCTGGACTTTTTAGCCTGGATAAGTGTTTTTAGTTGAAAAATCTTTTCATAGGTGTTTTCAATAAACTTTTGTCACCCGAACCCGGGATTCACACTCATAACACAAACCAGGTCAATATCAGCAATGGTATCGGCCAACAGTGAAATAGAGGTATGTGGATTAATTGCTACACCGGCCTTCATCCCCAGCCCTTTTAAGACCTGTATTGTGCGGTGCAGATGAGTACAAGCCTCCAGGTGAACGGTAAGCCCGTCAGCACCCGCATCTTTAAACCCCTGAAGATACCGGTCAGGGTCAACAATCATCAAATGCACATCAAAGAATTTTTTTGTCAGTTTCCGGAGTGCCTTGATAACCGGAAAGCCAAAAGAGATATTCGGAACAAAGACCCCATCCATGACATCCAGGTGAATCCAATCTGCTTTACTGCTATCAAGCATTTCGCAAGCCTTCTGAAGGTTCGCAAAATCTGCAGATAAAACGGAGGGAGCAATTAAATGGGACACACCTAAAGATAAGGAGAATTCCTTACCCCAAATAAGTTTTCAGAATTCTGCTTCGGGAGACATGTTTCAGCCTGCGGATTGCTTTTTCCTTAATTTGCCTTACCCGTTCCCTGGTAATCTCAAACTTTTCGCCTATTTCTTCCAATGTCATTGCATGTGTGCCGTTCAGACCAAAATAAAATCTTACAACATCAGCTTCCCTCGGGGTAAGTGTATGCAAGGCTCTTTCAATTTCCCGACGAAGGGATTCGCTGATAAGTGCTCCTTCCGTACTTATCCCATCGTCATCCATATACACGTCATACAGATTGCTGGCATTATCGTCCGTTAGGCTGAGAGGGGCATCCATAGAAACATGTCTGCCGGCATTGCGCATCGAGTCCCTTACTTCGTTTTCTGAAAAGTCAATAATGATACCAATTTCTTCAAAGGTAGGTTCCCGCTCATATTGTTGCTCCAACCTTGCAAAAGCCTTATTTATTTTATTAAGTGCTCCTATTTTATTCAGGGGTAGCCTGACTATACGTGACTGTTCAGCTAATGCCTGAAGAATAGCCTGACGTATCCACCAGACAGCATAGGAAATAAATTTAAAACCACGGGTCTCATCAAAGCGCTCGGCAGCCTTAATGAGTCCCAGATTACCTTCATTAATCAGGTCGGGTAAGCTCAATCCTTGATTTTGATATTGTTTGGAGACAGAAACTACAAACCTCAGGTTAGCTTTTGTAAGCCGGTTTAGTGCTGCCTGATCACCAGCTTTGATTTTCTTTGCCAACTCGACCTCCTCTTCGGCAGTAATCAGATCTACTTTTCCAATTTCCTGCAGATACTTATCAAGTGATGCAGTTTCACGATTGGTAACCTGTTTGGCTATCTTGAGTTGTCTCATGTTTGCTCGTTTATATACAGTTAAACGATGAGAAAGCAAAAAGGTTACATGAATGGCAAAAAAAACCCCCCGGAGAGAACCGGAGGATTAGTATTCATTTATAAGTAATTCTTAAGCCGTTGTTGTTTCTGGCTTAGGAATAAGCGCTTTCCTTGAAAGTTTGAATTTGCCGGTCTTAGGATCAGTACCAATCAGTTTTACCTTCACAATATCACCCTGTTTTAACACCCCATCCATACTTTCCAGACGGCGGTGATCAACTTCAGAGATATGTAACAGGCCATCCTTGCCAGGCAGGAATTCAACAAATGCACCAAAAGCAACAATCGTTTTTACCTTGCCTTCATACACTTCTCCTACCTCAGGAGAAGTAGTGATTCCTTTAATTTTAGCAACCGCTTTATCAATAGATTCTTTGTTTGTAGCAGCAATATCAATCACACCGGTTTCTCCTACTTCCTCAATAATAATAGTACAGCCCGTTTCGCGCTGCATCTCCTGTATCACTTTTCCACCAGGTCCGATGATTGCTCCAATGAATTCTTTCGGGATAACCATTTTCACAATACGTGGAGCATGTGGTTTGTAATCAGAGCGGGGCTCGCTGATTACTTTGGTCATTTCACCTAAAATATGAACGCGTCCAGCCTTAGCCTGTGCCAGAGCCTCTTCGAGAACCTGGTATGACAAGCCATCCACCTTAATATCCATCTGACAGGCAGTAATACCATCTTTGGTGCCAACTACTTTAAAGTCCATATCACCCAGGTGGTCTTCGTCTCCAAGAATGTCAGACAATACAGCGTATTTTTTTGTTTTACTGTCACTGATCAGGCCCATTGCGATACCCGCAACAGGTTTGGTTAGTTGTATGCCTGCATCCATAAGCGCCAGCGTTCCTGCACATACAGTAGCCATAGATGAGGAACCGTTTGATTCAAGAATGTCAGAAACAACCCGAACAGAATAGGGATTTTCCTTTGGCATCATTTGTTTCAGCCCACGCATGGCCAGATTTCCATGGCCAACCTCGCGGCGGCCGGTTCCACGCATCATTTTAACCTCGCCGGTTGAAAAAGGAGGGAAGTTATAATGCAACAGGAATTTGTTGCGCCCTTCAATAAATGCTCCGTCAATAATTTGTTCATCCAGCTTGGTGCCCAATGTAACAGTCGTTAGAGACTGAGTTTCTCCGCGTGTGAAAACGGCAGAACCATGCGCACAGGGAAGGTAATCCACCTCGCACCAGATCGGGCGGATCTGCTCCAGCTTACGGCTGTCAAGGCGCGTACGCTCATTTAATACAGATTGACGCACCGCTTCCTTTTCAATATCATGAAAATATTTCTTCAGTAAAAATGCCTTTGCTTTCAGTTCTTCCGGAGTAAATGCGGTTTTGAATTCAGTTCGTATAGCCTCAAATAATTCCTTGCGCTTACTCTTGTCTGCATGACCGGCCTTGGCAACGGCATACATTTTATCAAAACAGGCTTTGTTGATAGCAGCCTTTAATTCAAGGTCAGCAGTTTCATGCAAATAGGTGCGTTTGGTTGTCTTGCCTGCTTTCTTAGCCAGTTCCAGCTGAGCCTTGACTTGTATTTTGATAGCTTCGTGCGCCATTTTAATTGCCGCCACCATATCCGCTTCTGAACATTCCTGCATTTCACCTTCCACCATGTTCACATCGTGGGCGGAGGCAGCAACTAATATATTTAAATCAGCTGTTTCAAGTTGGGTGCGGGTAGGGTTGATTACGAATTTTCCATCAATACGCGCAACGCGAACTTCAGAGATGGGTCCGTTAAAAGGAATATCAGAAACAGCGATAGCAGCAGAAGCTGCCAGGCCTGCCAGCGAATCCGGCATTGTTTCTCCATCAGAAGACAACAAGCTAATCAGCACTTGTGTTTCGGCATGATAATCATCCGGAAATAAAGGCCGCAAAGCACGGTCAACCAGACGGCTGATAAGTATTTCGT
>JABDEY010000071.1:9526-11190 GCA_013286805.1 Bacteroidota bacterium
ACAATTTTCAAAAAGCATGGCAAATCTGAAAAAGATACCGGTTCGTCGGAAGCACAGATCGCCTTGTTTACCTTCCGTATTAACCACCTAACCGGCCTACAGAAGCGTATTTCTCCTGATAATCAACAGAAAGCGGCATGAAATCCACATCTTCTTTGGCATCCTTGTTGGACACTACAGTAGCAAGCAGCATGGTATCACCCTGGCGTACTACTACGGATCCATTAGCCTGTTTCGCCAGTTTACCTGTTTCAATTGTAATTGTCCGGCCATCTCCCAGGTCGAATGATTGTGTAATTGCGTTTTGTGACATATTTTTAAGTTTTAATCCATCCGGATGGGGACGCGGATTAACGTAAGATTAATTTGGATTACTTTCGGATCTCAAGTTCCTTGATAATTGCACGGTAACGCACAATTTCAGTTTTCTTCATGTGATCGAGCAGGCTTCTTCTTTTACCAACAAGGTTAAGAAGAGAACGTTGTGTATTCACATCCTTTTTGGACTTTTGAAGATGTCCGGTCAGGTGGTTAATACGGAAGGTAAACAAGGCGATCTGTGCTTCCGACGAACCGGTATCTTTTTCAGATTTGCCATGCTTTTTGAAAATTGTTTTTTTTACTGCAGCAGTTAAATACATCTTTCTAAAATTTACGTTAAATTAAGGTTGCGAAGATAAGGCTTTAATTCGGTTCCACAAGGTATAAAGAGCATTTTCTGCCCCTAACCCCTGTAAAAGGACAAAAGCTGGGAAAGTCTTGTTTTTAGCTCCTTGCGGTGAATAATAAGGTCTAAAAACCCATGTTCGAGCACAAATTCAGCCGTCTGGAAGTCTTTGGGGAGATCTTTTCCAATGGTTTCTTTCACCACCCTTGGTCCCGCAAAACCGATCAGGGAACCGGGTTCTGAAATGTTCAGGTCCCCCAACATGGCATAAGAAGCTGTTACCCCGCCCGTTGTAGGGTCAGTCAGAAGGGAGATATAAGGCAGTCCTGCATCCGCCAGAAGGGTCAGTTTGGCCGCTGTCTTTGCCATCTGCATCAATGAATAAGCAGCTTCCATCATCCGCGCACCTCCCGATTTGGAGATAATCAGCAAGGGCATTTTATGAAGAATAGAATAGTCAATCGCTCTGGATATTTTTTCCCCTACAACTGAGCCCATGGAGCCACCTATAAAAGTAAAATCCATACAGGCTATCACCAGATCGTTCCCGTCTGCTTTCCCAAAAGCGGTTCGGATAGCATCCTTCAAATGCGTTTTTTCCTGGGATTGAACAAGGCGTTCAGAATATTTTTTAGTGTCCTCGAAGTGCAAAGGGTCACCAGCACTCAGATTAGGGTTAAGTTCAATAAATTCGTTGTTGTCAAACAGGATCTGAAAATACTCTCCTGCCCCGATACGCTGATGATACTCACAATGTGGGCATACATATTTGGCATCGGCATGTTCATTGGAAGGAGTAATTTTCTTACAGGATGGGCATTTATACCACAGACCCTCGGGAGTTCCTTTCTTATCCCGGGTACTTGTTTTGATTCCCTTTGCTATCCTGTTATACCAACTCATGCAATAGTAATCTTTTTATCCAGGTATACATCCTGAACTGCATGTAAAAGCGCTACGCCCTCTTGAAATGGTTTCTGGAAGGCTTTTCTGCCTG
>JABDEY010000071.1:11200-11663 GCA_013286805.1 Bacteroidota bacterium
TCAATCCATGTCCCCCTGCCCGTTTATTAATGACAGCAGTTGAAACTGCATCAGCAAGGTCGGAGGCTCCTTTGGATTCGCCGCCTGAATTAATCAATCCTACCCTTCCCATATAGCAATTGGCAACCTGGTAACGGCATAAGTCAATTGGATGGTCTGTTGTCAGCTCGGAATATACCTTTGGACTTGTTTTCCCAAAGTTAAGAGCAGTATATCCTCCGTTAGTGGTGGGTAGTTTTTGTTTGATAATATCAGCTTGTATAGTTACCCCCAGATGGTTGGCTTGCCCCGTCAGGTCAGCCGCAAGGGAGTAGTCAACCCCGTCTTTTTTGAACGCAGAATTACGTAGGTAACACCATAAAATGGTAGCCATTCCAAGCTTATGTGCCTGTTCAAAGACCCTGGCAATTTCAACAATTTGCCGGGGAGATTCTTCAGACCCAAAATAGATGGTAGCGCCAAT
>JABDEY010000072.1 GCA_013286805.1 Bacteroidota bacterium
GCTTGAAATGGCACTAGGAGTTGAAGCTGAGACTTGGATGAACCTGCAAATGACATATGACATCAACCTCGTTAGAAAAAAGGCAAGGCACGCAATTTCCGTGGCCAAAATACCAGAGGAAATAAAGAATAAACTGAAAGGATATATTCTTGCCCAGGCGTTAGCAGGGGATTGAGTTTATTGCTTAAATTGGCTTGTATTAATCAAAACTATATGAACTATGGAGAAAATTAATTACAGAAGAATGATTCTCGGAGGAATTCTGGGGTCAATTGTTTTCTTCTTTGTAGGATTTTTATTTCATGGAGTAATTCTTGAAAGCCATTATCTGTATTTTCAAGGACAAGGGTCTGTACTTCATCAGGTCAGGGAGATGGGATGGATGATCCATATTGCTGGACATATTGTGAGCGGGTTTGCGCTTTCCTTAACTTATGTCATGGCAAGGAAATTCTGGGGACCCGGACCCATGACAGCTATTCGGGCTGGATTGATAGTGGCTCTTTTCACTGCAGGAGGCACCGCTGCAGAATACGCAATGTACAATTTTGGAACAATGATTCCTGTGATGACTTTTGCAAATAATATTGTCGGAGCAACACTTGCGACGCTTGCCGCGGGAGTTGTTTACAAAGATTAATCAGCGTAATAGTAATTCCAAAAAATACTATTCCGTTTTCTTAATACAAGCAACAGAATGGGTTAACACAACAGTATTCGAACCCTCCCACATCAAATTTTTAGGCCGATAACGGTCACATCATCAGTCTGTACTACATTGCCTTTCCAAATAGAATGATGTTCATTCAGATATTTTCTTTGTTCATCCATTGATTTATTTTGGATGGAAATTAGCAGATCCTTAAATCTGTTTTTCATTACTTTTTTACCCTCCCCGCTAAACTGATCAGCATAGCCATCTGTAATCAGATATAGCGTTTCACCTTTTACCAGATTCAAAGTATGTGAGGTAAATAGTTTGCGATTTTCACCTTTGCCAATAGGTTGTTTGTCTGCCTTTATTTCAGAAAGTTCATTTCCCTTAATGACCCAAAGAGGATTATTTGCCCCGCTCCACTGAGCCTCCACTCTCTCCCCTTTCACACTATTAGAAACGGAAGAGTTACGGATAACCCTTAAAAGCGATATGTCCATTCCATCCCTTATTGTTTCACCGCTTTTCTCAAATGTTTCCAAAACCAATTCGGTCACTTTATCCAGTATTTTTCCTGTGTCTGTCAAACCAAATTCCTTTACTGTTCGGTTTAGAGCATTTGAACAAACAACGCTTACAAGAGCTCCAGGCACTCCATGTCCGGTACAATCGGCAGCGGCAATTAAAACAGTACCACCTGTTGCATGCATCCAGTAAAAGTCGCCTGATACAATATCCTTTGGCTTATACAATACAAAGCTGTCCGGAAAATAGTGTTGTATCTGATTGAGAGGTGGAAGTATGCCCTGTTGCAGGCGTTTGGCATAAGTGATGGAGTCCACAATTTCCTTTTGCTTTTCTTCAACTAAAAGATTTTTTTGTTCTATGATGGCTTTTTGTTGTTGAGTAATTTTAAACCTGCGGTATAAGAAAATTGAAAATATCAGTACAATGATCAAAACTCCCACAACTCCAATTGATATAGCTTGTTGAACTACTTCTTTGGACTTTAATTCAGCTTCCTTTTTCTCCACTTCAAACTTGGTTTTCAAATCACCAAGTTGTTTACTCTTGTCAGAGTTAAATACACTGTCAGTCAAAAGTTTAAACTGCACATGGTTATCGTATGCCTCCTTATAATGTCCAATACTGGCATAGGCAGTGGCTAAGCTTGAATAGAACATACGGTTCAAATCTATATCCCCAAGTTCTTTAGTTATTTGCAGTCCTGAATCACTATACTGAATAGCCAGATTAAATTCTGACATCTTTATATATAAATTACTGATATTATTGTAATAGTTACCTAAGCCTTCTTTGTTTCCAATTTCCCTTCCGATCCTTATAGACTTTAATTGATATTCCAATGCTTTTGGAAAATTGGATTGCAGCTCATAAATATTCCCAATATTGCTGCAACAATTTGCTATACCGCTTTTATTTGCAGCTTCTTCAAAAAGTTTTAGAGAGTTTGAATAACACTCCATAGCTTTCGGATAATTAGCCTGATTCTGGTAAACATTTCCCATATTATTGTAATCATTGCCAATGCTTATTTTACTATCGCCCTCTGAATCTATTTTTAAAGCTTTTTGATAATATTCAAGCGCTTTGGAATATTCGGATTGAGAAAAGTAAACAGAACCAATATTGTTATATAAACCTCCCACGCCTTGTTTGTATCCTAACTCTTCTTCAATTTTTAAAGATTTCAGGAAGAATTCCAACGCGTTAGGGTAGTCCGATTGAAGAAAATAAATATTTCCAATACTGCTATAACACTTAGCTTGCCCTAATTTATCATCCGTTTTCCCAAAAACATTCAGGGCTTTTAAGAAGAAATCTACAGCCTTTGCGTAATTCTCTTTATTAATATAGGATTGTCCAACTGTTTTAAGAGATCTGGCAACATAATTGTTCAGCTTTAATTTTTCAGCCAATTGTCGTTCCTGGCTTGCCAAAAGTATAGCAGAGTCAGGATTGTTACTCGAATAAATAAACGCAATAGCATCTATCGCTTTCAGCCGGTTGGTATCAGGCTGCCCAACTCTATTATAAATGACCCATAAAGAATCCAGCTTCTTATTCTGTCCAAATAGAAAAGAACAAATCAATATGCTTACTATTGTCAGATACCTTTTCATGATTCAAATACTGATTACATCAGCGGCAGGTATAAAAAACGAGTCCTTAATTTTATTGAAATTACATCTTTTCTCTATTGCTATTAGATTTTTAGAAAGATAACCAAACAAAATACCCAGGTTAAGGCTGTTAGTAGATACACTACCTCATCCGAGGCTCAATATCCTTCATTTTTTTCAGAACAATTCTGAATTCCTCAGAAACAACAGGCTTAAATACCCTGGACATTCTGACAGGATGATTTGGAAGTTGACTATGGGGTCTTGTAGGTCGTTTTTCAAAACCACCCCCACAGTTCGGACAAACATTTTTTAAAATAACGTTTACACAATTTTCACAGAAAGTACATTCATAGGTACATATCATTGCGTCCGAAGCATTGTTGGGCAAAAGCTTGTCGCAATTTTCGCAAGTTGGTCTAATTTCCAGCATACTTTTAATAATTACCAACATTTAAAAAAGTTCCCTTACTAAATGATGGGGGCTGATATTCTATAATAATTGTAAACCAAATTTTGTCATTGAAAAACGTACGGGATTGCCCCTGTTGAATTATACCATGAGGTTTAAACCGCTTGTTAGCAATTTTAGTGAATAGTTTATTATGGTTAGGTTCAATTGGCATCATTCCTCTTCTTCTTTCCCGTCTTTGCTTTCATTCTCAGAATCATTTACCTCATAAAACTCCTCAGAAGGTTCTCTCTCCCTAATAAATTCCGCGGCTTCTATGAATACTTCATTGCTCATCTCTGGAGTATTGGTTTCAAAGAGTTCTTTCAGAAGAGATGGCTGAGCGGGTTGTTCAGTCTTCTTGATTGGTTTCAGGGCAGGTTTCTTCCTGACAATAGGTTTAGTTTTCAATATAGGTTTCTTGGCAACTGGCTTTTTAACTGCTATTTTTAGTTTAGGAGTTGGTTTCATCCTGGCAGGAGCAGCTTTCTTTGCTACTACCTTCTTCTTTGTAAAAGGTTTTGCCTTTTTAACAGCTTTCTTGACAGAATTCTTCTTGGCCTTTGCAGAGGCTGGCTTTTTGTTGCTAGCTTTTTTGGCGGGTTTCTTCTTCTTGGCTGGGGACTTCGTTTTGGATTTTTTCATTGGACAAGGTGGTTTTATTATTTATTTCAATTTCAAATATGTAGAACCTTTTCATCCATGCAATTAAATTATGCCGACAGGACTAATTTAATACAAATTAGGTTTGTTTTGAAGTACTTTCAGGGGTTTTCTACAATCCCTTTTTGAATGTCATTTTGGTAGATTAAAAAAATATACTCTACATTTGTATTAATGATACTCGGGAAGCGTAAGTTTTTTTCTTTATTCTTTTTGTCCCTCTTTCTATTCCCTTCAATTCAGGTTGGGATTCACGAGTTTGCACATAGGTATGATGCAGTTTGCTTTGTAAAGGATGTAAAACACCTGCACAAACAGGAGCACAGTTGCCCTATTTGTGATTTTAATCTTTCTTTAACTGGTTCCCTACCTGAAAATACGCTGATACCTTCAGCCGTTTCATTTCCCAGCGCTTATACAAATTATACTTCCTGCTCTTTACCATCAGCAGTAGATTATAATTATTCACCCAGGGGTCCCCCCACTGTTTAGTTTTAAACTGATTTTCTGAATTGGTTGCAAATGCAATAAGCCTCATTATTGCAATGCGGTTATATTTCGGTTAATCTCCCTTGCAGACATCTGTCTCTGGTCCCTATCATTCTTAATTCGATTTTAAAATGTTTTTAAAACTCTTTTGCGTTTTAGTTCTTGGAATTCTCGTATGCCCTGTAGCTCAGGCACAACAAACAGCTTGTACCCTGACATTGTCAGGAAGTATTGGTTGTGCGGATGATGGGAAGCCACTGGATTTTGTTGCTGTTGGTTTATTGAATACGACCAAAAGTGCTTATACGAACAAACAAGGAAAATTTCTGCTTTCTTCAGTTTGTGCCGGAACCTATCGGTTTGAAGCTTCCCTTGTCGGGTATAAAAAATTAGATACCCTGATTAGTATTACGGCAGACGAATCGATCAGGCTATTTCTTCAGCCCGATAGTGTTCATTTGAAGGAAGTTCATGTGGAAGGAAACAAAATTGAAAAGCAGGGAGTGGAGACAATTACAAAATCAGAACTGAGCGGGGAAGCCCTTCAGCAGACCCGTGGTGAAAATTTAGGTACTGCGCTCAAGGAAATTACAGGAGTTGATGTAATTCAGACTGGAGCTACTATTTCCAAACCAGTTATTCACGGTCTTTACAGTAACCGGATTCTGATACTCAATAATGGCGTAAGGCAGGAAGGACAGCAATGGGGAAGTGAACATGCACCAGAGATTGATCCTTTCATTGCCACAAAGCTTTCTGTTATAAAAGGGGCTGCAAGTATTCGCTATGGCTCGGATGCAATCGGTGGAGTTGTATTGGTGGAACCTGCTGAGATGCCAAAATTGAAATGTCTGGAAGGAGAAATAAACCTTGTTGGGATGGATAACAGCAGGTTGTATACGGGATCGGGCATATTGCAAGGTGCATTTGATAAAAAACTTACCGGCCTTAGCTTTCGTATACAGGGAACTGACCGGCAGGCAGGGGATTTGCAAACACCCAATTATATTCTGGACAATACAGGGCTGCTGGAAAAAAACTATTCCGGCACTCTGGCTTATGAAAAGGAGAATTATGGTATAAGTGCCTATTACAGCCATTTCTATTCTGAGCTTGGAATTTTTACTTACTCCGAAGCAAGTAACCCTGCTCAGCTGGTTGAATTGTTTGCTCAGGCCCAACCAATTAATTTTCCTTTATCCTATTACCAGAGCAAAGGCTTCTATAACATTTACAGGGGCTATCAGACTGTTGCACATAATCTGCTGAAAGTGAATGCCTTTGCAAAGCATGGGAAGTTCGGCAGGCTGGAAGCAACTTTTGCAAGGCAAACGGATGCCAGGCAGGAATTTGATCTCGATGTGCCTTATTCCCTGAATCACAGCCTCGATAATGCTGCTCAGAATAATTTTGATTTAACCACTCACACGGGAGAATTGGTCTGGGAGCATAATTCCTTTCACAAAATATCAGGGAGTGCAGGGGCTGATTTTATCACAGAAGGGAATATATACACAGGACTTGGCTATCAGGCACTCATCCCAAACTACTTGAATTACGGTGGAGGTTTGTTCCTGATTGAAAAATGGAACCCAACCAATAAATTCACTCTTGAAGGGGGAGTTCGTTCTGATTACAAGTGGCAGAGGGAATTTATGCTGAATCCGATTTCTCTGATTGAATATACAAATACCCAGCAGTATGATGCCACCACTGCGACGCTTGGGGCAATTTATCGCTTTACCCCAAAGCTGAGTTTGAATGCCAATGCGGGTTCGGGGTGGAGAGCACCTTCTGCATTTGAATTGTATGCTTTCGGGGTTCACGGGGCAACAGGGCAATTTGTTGTCGGGGATAGTTTGCTAAAGGTGGAACAATCCTATAATTTTTGCACTTCGGTTCATTACTCAGGAGAAAAGATTGAAGCAGAATTAGGTGTTTATGCCAATCTGATCAATAATTATATCTACCTGAAACCAACGCTCACCGAGCATGTAAATATAGATGGATATTTCCCTGAGTTTGATTTTACTCAGACCAATGCCTTTTTTAAGGGAGCTGATTTAAACCTTAAATGGCATATCACCAAGCATCTGACTTATGAGCCAAAGGCGACTCTTGTGTTTGCCAATGATCTGACAAATCATACTTATTTGGTTTACATACCTCCTCAGCGGTTCAATCAAAAACTGGAATACCGTTGGCAGAAGCTGGGTAAATTAAAAAATGTGTTTGTCAATATTGGCAACATGATTGTTCCTCAGCAGACAAGGGTTCCACCCAATAGTGATTTTGTTCCTCCACCCAAGGGATACGTTTTGTTTTCAGCAGCTGTTGGTTGTTCCATGCATCTTGGAAAACAAGAGATGAATGTCAGTGTCATTTGCAATAACCTGATGAATACAGCATATAGGGATTACATGGATTTCTTCCGGTATTATGCGGATGAACCCGGCAGAAGTATACAATTGAAGATCAGAATACCGTTTCAATTTATTAAACCAAAATCAGATCAAATAAATAATAATTAACAATTAAACTAAAATACAATGAAAATGAGAATGTTTAAAATTGCGGGACTTGCATCAATTGCAATCACCGCCACAGTGCTTGGGATAACATCCTGCAGCAAACCCGAAACGGTTGTTTCGCCACCGGTACCAGGAAATGAATTTCTGACAACGGTTGCATTCCGTTGTATTAATACCGCTGCTCCTTTTGATACGACAACAGCAATCTGGCGGAATCTTAATCCGAATGGTACTCAGGCTCCGGATACATCCGAAGCCATTTTGAATTTTAAAAAGAACAGCAACTATGTCTGCTGGGTTTACATATTTGATGAGTCCCAGACTACAAAATTCGGGACAACCAATCTTGGAGCTGAACTTCAGCCCAATTTTAATATCAATAACCTCCCATCCACAACTGTAAATGTAACAACAGAAATCAGGCAGCGTCAGAATTATCACCTGTTTTGTTTTAACATGACAGGAGGGATAGCCACCAACCTTTCAGTTACACGTACCGATTATGATACCAACACACCTTCTTTACAGGTTGGTCTTAATGATAACGTAACAACAATTAATGTCAGTACTGGCAGAATGGAAGTTGCTCTGCATCATCAGCCGAACGTAAAAAATGGCTCGTGTAGCCCTGGTTCGGACGATTTTGATATTTTCTACGGCGTGACTATCCAATAAATTTTTATTAAAAAACTTAAAAAAACAGATATGAAAAAAATAACATTTCTAAGCCTATTGCTTGCAGCGGGCTTAAGCATAAATGCACAGACCACAGAAACACAGTCAGTGGGCAATAACAGCAGTTTTGTCGAAGTATTCGGAGGGTTCTCCATGCCTATGGGAAACTGGTCAAAATCTGCTTACAACAAAGATGATGTAGGCGGATGGATACCGACAGATGCTGCCAATATCTCTGCCGGTTTTGCCGGAAACGGAGCTACTTTCGGATACGAAGGGGCCTGGTTCTTTTCCAAATATATAGGGTTCGGTGGGGTGATTAGTTATAGTTCCTTCGCCATCCCCATAAAGTTTGCGGATTCTCTTTCACAGGGATATAAGGCATCCTTTGATGTGGACAGGACTACCACCACTGTTTCAGGTGCGTATACCATGTTGTCAGTTTTGCCAGGAGTTTATTTCAGATATCCCTTTTCTGATAAATTTTCTGCAAATGTGAAACTCTTATGTGGATTCACGAGTGCGACTACTCCCAACATTTCAGTAGATGTGGAAGACGGAGGAGTGGATGACGGTAGTTTTGTGCAACTGGCATCTGTCGCCAATTCCCTGGCTTTTATGGGAGGTTTGAATCTTAGCTATAATCTGTGCAGTAATTTTGCCATCAATCTTCAGGGAAATTATTTTTACAGTAAGCCTGATTTTTTCATTGCAAACTTAAACCGTCCTGTTCAGGTGGGGAGAGAGATATTTGAATACAATCAGCCGCTCAGTTACATGAATTTTTCTCTGGGACTGGCTTACACTTTTGGCAAAAAATAAATTCAAATTGAGCATAAAATGGAAATATGGGTAGCAGCCTTGTTGGTTATTCTTTGTTGTTTAGGCTGATAGGATTGCTCACCCACCATTTTTATTACTAAAGAATTAGAATATGAAACGAATATTATTCCTACTTGCGTATTTGGTTTTATTTATCCTGTTCTGCTTGAGCTGTGAGCAACCTAAAACGCTGGATGAAAAACTGACTGACACCAAAGAAATACTGAAAAGGCAGGATTCTTTATTGGAAATCGAACACTCTGAACTTGAAACCGAACACCGGCAATGGATAGAACAACATCAGCAAATTTATGTAGCAGGGGATGATACACTTCATAAACGGCTGGAATTTGGACACCTGCTTATGATCCAAAAGCACTCAGAAATAATTGACCGGCACAGGAAATTACTGGAAGAGTATGCAGCCGTTGTAAAAAGGTATCAGAATAAAGAAATGGAGGACTTAGCTATTCAGGAACAAATCAATTCAATTTTGCAAGACCTTGAAGAAATAAAAAAGGATCACGAGTTAATGAAGGCAGAGGATAGAAAAATGAAAGCTGACCACGAAGCCATGTTAAAAGCATATAATAAGGATGTGCTTTTTAAACGTTATCATAATGGGAAATAAAAGTGCTCAGGAAAGTCATCATAGCCAGGAAGAACAAACACATGAACATTCTCATCGTGATCACAGTCATCACCATGAAGTTAAGGCCCGATGGGTCGTTTTTCTAACAATGGCAACAATGCTATTGGAAATTGGATTTGGTTATTATTCAAATTCAATGGCATTGACTGCAGAAGGCTGGCACATGTCCACTCACGTTTTTGCAATGGGGCTTACGTGGCTGGCCTATTTCTTTACGAGAAAATATGCAAACCATGAGAAAATTTATTTTGACAAGCATAAACTACTTGCTTTGTCAGGATTTTCAAGTGCAATAGTCCTTCAAATTATTGCTGTCATCATGGTTTTTGAATCCATTCAAAGATTAATTAATCCAATCTCAATAAAATTCAACGAAGCAATCTATGTTGCAGTCATCGGACTTGTGGTAAACGGCATTAGTGCAAAGCTTTTGCATCATGACCCTGAACACGGTGACCACAACATTCGTTCGGCTTATTTGCATGTATTGGCTGATGGGCTAACCAGTATAACCGCAATTATTGCTCTTTTTGTGGGTCTGCTTTACAATATTAACTGGTTGGACGCCATAAGTGGATTAATTGGTTCTGTTGTGATAATTGCCTGGGCAATCCAACTTATTACGGGCTCTGGATTTGACCTTATTGATTTTCAGCGTAAAGAATAGATGAACCCTCTACCCTTCCCTTTTAACATACATTTTGCCGAAACTAAGCATTTAATTAAGAGACAAATTTTATCTGCTTTTTCAGAATATTTAAATTAGGGATTTTAGGTTTGCAGGAGAGTAGTAAATTGATTTCATTATTGTAGTTTCCATGATAAAACAGCCTCTCTATTTCATACTCCACTTTTAATGTTCATGCCTAATGATAATTGTTCTGAAAAAGTTTCCCGCTAAGAGAATCCATCTGCTCAAACAAATTCTTTAGCGCAAGTGTATCAAGTCCAGCTTTATTTCTAAAAAAATCAGAATTAAATGGGTTGAAATCCATAGATAGATCATTAAAAGAATTGTTATCAAAAGGTTGACTAAGAAAATTTGGAATATTAAATCCAATAGCTGTCCTGAACTGGTTGTAAAGAGTATCAATATTGAATGACTTATTTCCAAAATCAGAATAGCTGTAAGTATAGGAGGAATCATAAGAAATAACATTCCCCTTTGAATCGTATTGTTTGTTTACTTTAACCCGAATGTCAGGAGTGGTAGCTGTATCCCTTCCGCTGGAAGTCTGTCCCACGCAGATAGACAACATAAAGAAAGGCAATGCAATACAAAGCAATTTTAAGGTTCTCATAGTATTTTAATTTTCAGAATCAAAGGCAACCAGGAATTCTCCCGGTCGCCTCTTTACAAAAACTATAACCATCTATTGAACTTAGATACCCATAATTCCGCCAGACAAATCCCAGTGATTGAAAGGATTGTCGTTATTCGAGTCGTTTTGTACCTGAAATCCAGCGATGTTATTATTTTCTGATTTTCTTTTTCGTCTCCTGTTTTTATATCTTCTGTATCCAGCATTTAATTCATGTTTAATGCTTTGGTAAAATACTACCATAAGCAGAGCAACTAAAAGAGCGTTTATTCCGATCGCTCCTAAAATCAGTAGGTTCATGGTCAAAGATTTAAGGTTAATAGATTAATTATTAGTTCTAAAATTACCGCAAAAATTGTGCAAAGGCAGAATGGGAAGTCTTAAAAAATGTTAAATTAATGTCGGTGCCGACTCAATCTGATTTTAGTCTTTTTGGAACGAAAGGACTCGTCCTGATTGTCCGTTAATACTCTTTGGCTTACTTTTTCCTCTCTCTTAACTTCTAAATAAGCCAGGAGAGAGATGAATGCAATTCCAAGAATTGCTGTTACAACATGGTTCATGGCTTTTAAAGATTTAATTATTTATAATCCTTAAAATCACAAATTATATACCAAATAGAAGGACAGAAATGTTAAAAAAAGTTAATTAACAGTTAATTCGGAACCATATGGAATTCCTTCTTATCACTGCCATCCATGTAATAATACCAAAATTCAGCCTGCTCCAATTTTAAGATTACCATTGTATATGTGCCTTGATTGCCTGCCCCGTTCAATTGAATATCCCTTTGATTATCCGCCCATCCCCATGTACCTGTTCCAGACAATATTCCCCATGAATAAGAGTAGGCTCCGCCCTTGGAATAAGATTCTGTATATCCCCCGTACAAGGAAGTGTTGTCCGTACCATTTTTCTGATAGCTGCTTACTTTCCAGGTTTGTGCCACCCTTTCCGTTCTTGAGCGAAAACTGATAAATGGACCATCAGGATACTTCTGACAACTTTGAGTGGTTGTAATTACTATTCCTGCAAACAGGAAAACCAAAATAATTTTTCTAAATTTCATTTTAAAATCAATTTTATTTATTGCTTGTGAATAAATCCTTTATGGAATTTCCAAGGTCATCCATACTTTTATTAAAATCTTGCTCAAAATTTTTCATTTTGGCTTTGTCCAATTCTTTATCCTTTTCC
>JABDEY010000073.1 GCA_013286805.1 Bacteroidota bacterium
AATCATGGTCTTTTACACCAAGAATCAAAAAATTTGCCCTATTTCCTTTTTAATGTACTCAATTGCCAGGGTTGTAGGCAGGACTTTAATGGCCGAACTTGCATCAATGATCATATGGGCCAGTTCAGAAGCCGGAGCGTCTTCCGGAAGTTTCAAGGCAACAATGTTTACTAGCTTAATAAGCTCTTCTTTAGCATTCTTTACCATCTCCCAGGCACCTGAACTCATATATATCTGTTGAGTTAAATTGTGCTCAAACTCAGTTCTGATAGCTACAATCATTTCTGTATGTAGTTGCCTGGATGACAGAATTGGTTTATTCACCCGAATGACCAAACTATAGGGGGATATACGTTCCAAAAACAAAACAACACGTTCGTATGCCTGCAAACGTATGGGAGTAAGCAAGTCCTTGCCCGCACCCTTCAATTCCATTAATCTTTTCCTGGTCTCATTATCTAAAAAGGTCTTTATCAGGTAGAAAGAACAGAGAAAAACAATCAGTGCCGGTACAATTATTTTTAGTAATTCAACGAATGGATCCATTTTTTTATTCTTTGTTAAATTTAGCTTTTTAGTATGTTACTTTTCAACTATAATAAATTCAGTTCTTCGGTTTTTTGCCCGACCTGCTTCCGTAATATTGTCTGAAACCGGTTGATTTTTGCCGAAGCCCTTAAATCCTACAAGCCTGTCCTTTGAAACACCTTTTTTCTGAAGCAAATCAAGCACTGTGAAAGCGCGATCCGATGACAAGGCCAGATTATTCTGATCGTTGCCAACATTATCTGTAAAACCATGAATCTCAATTTTTATAGTGGCATGCGACTTTAGAAAATCCACAAACTCTTCAACAACGATTATTGATTCTCTTTTGAGCTCTGCAGAATTAGTTTCATAATAAATATTATTAAGTGCATACGATTGTCCGACTACAACAGGTTTGACTTCTAAATCTACTTTAACAGGTTTAGTGACTGACGTATCCTTCAACGATACAAGTTCAGAACTGAATGCATATTCCTCCTTTTTTACAGTGAGAATTACATCCTGTGTCTTCCTGAGATTTATGGCTACTGCATAGTGCCCGTCTACAGAATCTACAACCGCATCAATCTTTTCTTTCGTCTTCGTATCCATTATTTCAACTTTCGCATTTTCAAGAGGCTTGCCTTCATTGTCTTTAAGGGCACCGGTAATAAGTGCTACATGGTCGGGGCGGGCTTCTTTATATAAGTCGAAGGAATAAATATCCCAACCTCCCATCCCCTTTCCTTTCACTTTTGCCTTTTGATTCGTGGCGAAATAACCCAGATTCCCGTCCGTACTTACGAAGAAGCCAAGGTCATCAGCTGTTGTATTGATCGGGTATCCAATGTTTTTGGGTTCCATCCATTCCCCTTTGTCGTTTTTCCTGGTAAAGAATATATCATAGCCTCCCATACCCATCTGACCATCCGAGGAGAAGTAGAGGGTTTCACTGTCTGAATGCATAAATGGTGACTTTTCATTCCCGGAAGTATTAATTTTGGGTCCAAGATTTACAGGGGAGCCCCATTGACCGGTTGCATCGCGAACGCTTTTATACAGATCTGCTCCTCCAAAACCACCTTTGCGATCACTTGCAAAGAAAAGCGTTTTCCCGTCAGCGGCTATTGAAGGCTGAGAGTCCCATGCAACCGGGTCATTCAGGCCAGGTACTGGTTTAATGTCACTCCAATCTGTTCCATCAAAGTCTGAGTAATAGATGTCACAGTTGAGTTGTGCCCCACCTTGATCTTTACAAATGGTAAAATAAACATGCTTGTTATCAATTGAAAGTGATGCACCACCTTCATTTTCATTTTTATTAAACGGACTTTTCATGGGCTCGCCTGCCCCAAATTTTCCATTTTTATTTCTAATGCTAAATGAAAATAACTCACACTCCTTATCTGTTTGCCAGGCTCTGTCTTTGGACGGGCAAGGCATCCTACGGGTAAATAACATCATCTGATCATCAGGGGAAATGATGGGCAGGTATTCGTCCCTTGCTGTGCAGATACCCTCTACCGGATTTGGGTCAAAAGGAACAGGTTTTTTATAGATATCTGAATAAAATTTTGAATACTTATACATTTCTTTTGCCTGATAGATAAATGCATCATATTTCTCATTGAATTTATTATCGCTCTCATCGCTGAAATCAATGTATTTTTTCAAATAGACTACTGCCGAATCGTAGTTCTCTTCTTCGTAACTGATGAACCCTAAATAGTAATAAGGATCTGAGTGGTAGGAAGGGCAAACACTGATCACTTTCTTAAAATAAGGTTCGGCAGGTTTAAATGGTTTATTATCGTAAATAAGCGACTTGATCTTTTCTATTGCGTAGAGGTAATTGGCTTCAACATAATCAGGTTCCAAAGCCAGGGCCTGATCCAGGAATTTCATTCGTTCTTCCTTTTTAAAATGTTTTTTATCATTGGCCTTTTCAAAAAAATCGATGGCTTGTTTGTTCTCCATAACCTGACAGGACACCAACTTTTCATCGCCTTTTTTTTTGCCTTTACTTATACTTTGCGGAAAAAGCTGAATACTCAGGAAAAGACTAATAAAAATAAGGTTACCTGTTCTATTACTTAACATGTGCTGATATACTCAAGTTTTGTTGTCTGATTCCGCAACAGGTGATCGACTAACACCAGGGCTGCCATTGCCTCAACAACTGGCACAGCACGCGGAAGAACGCAAGGATCATGCCGACCCTTTCCCTTGATTTCTACCTGTTCGCTTTTTGAATTAATACTGGATTGTGTTTTCATTATTGTAGCCACCGATTTAAAGGCGACTCTGAAATAAATATCTTCCCCATTACTGATTCCGCCCTGAATTCCACCTGAATGATTTGTATGCGTATGAACTTCTCCCTGTTTAACAAAGAAGAGATCGTTGTGTTCAGATCCTGTCATACTTATACCTTCAAAACCAGAGCCATATTCAAAACCTTTAACCGCATTTATACTTAGCATTGCTTTCCCCAGATCTGCATGAAGTTTATCAAAAACAGGCTCACCCAAACCAACAGGAGTACCCGTTATCAGGCAGGAAACGACTCCTCCAATTGTGTCACCTTCCTTACGCACCATTTCAATACGCCTGATCATCATTTCCGCAATCAATTCATCAGGGCAGCGAACAATTGAACCATTTGTTTTAGTAAGGTCCAATTTGCTATAATGCTTCTTCAACTGAATGTCACCTACCTGCGAAGTATATCCGTATATTTTAATTCCAAACTCCTTTAAAATCAATTTTGCAATGGCTCCGGCCACCACTCTGCATATTGTTTCTCTTGCAGAAGACCGTCCGCCGCCCTGCCAATCCCTGTTCCCGTATTTGGCAGCATAAGTATAATCGGCATGGGAAGGCCGGAAAACATCCATCAGGTGATCATAATCCTGCGGCTTTTGATTCTCATTTCGAATTATAAAACCAATCGGCGTACCTGTACTTTTGCCTTCAAAAATACCTGCCAGAAACTCTACCTTGTCCTTTTCTTTTCTTTGGGACACAATATGAGATTGTCCCGGTTTCCTTCTGTCAAGTTCGGCCTGAATAAAATCCAAATCTACTTCAAGGCCTGATGGACAGCCATCTATAATTCCACCCAATGCTGCTCCATGGGATTCACCAAATGTAGTTAGCCTGAAAAGCAGACCGAAGCTATTACCTGACATGTAAACAAAAGTACAGATTTAAAACCTTTCTAAAGGCTCAATATTGCTATCTTTATCAATCCCTTATGCGCATTCTTATAAAAAATATCAAAACGCTGGTGCAGGTTGATGATGGTTCGCGTTTAAAAGTATGCGGGGCAGATATGCAGCTATTGCCTTGTTTGGACAATGCATGGGTGGCTATTGAAGGAGGCCTTATTGCGGATTATGGCAGAATGGATGATTTTCCGGGAGTGTCGGATTGGGATCGGCTGACTGTAATTGATGCAACGGGTAAATGTGTTTTTCCAAGCTGGTGCGATTCACATACGCATCTTGTTTTCGCCGGAAGCCGTGAAGGTGAATTTGCCGACCGGTTAAAAGGTTTAAGCTATGAACAAATTGCGCTGCGGGGCGGAGGCATTCTGAATTCTGCAGGGAAATTGAGGAATGCTTCGGAGGAAGAACTAATACAAAGCGCGTTGCTGCGACTGAATGAAATTATGTTTCAGGGTACAGGTGCTGTAGAAATTAAAAGCGGCTATGGACTTACGCTGGAAAGCGAATTGAAAATGCTGCGTGTCATTAAAAAACTGAAAGCTGTATCTTCCTTAACAATAAAGGCGACTTTTTTAGGAGCCCATGCAGTGCCATTGGAATACAAAAACAATAAAAATAAATACATTGATCTTATCGTCCATGAAATGCTTCCCCGGATAGCAGATGAAAAGCTGGCGGAATATTGTGATGTATTCTGCGAAAAAAATTATTTTAGCAAATCGGAAACAATACGAATTCTGGAAGCAGGTATAAACGTTGGACTGAAAACCAAAGTTCATGCAGAACAAATGAGCAATAGCGGAGGTGTGGAAGCAGGTGTGCATTGCAAAGCAATAAGTGTGGATCACCTGGAGTACGTGGAAGGCAAGGATATTGATTTGCTTAAATATTCGGACACAATGCCCGTCGTTTTGCCAGGAGCTCAGTTTTTCCTGCAACTACCCAATCCCCCGGTCCGTCAAATGATCGACTCCGGTTTACCTGTTGCAATAGCGAGTGATTTTAATCCTGGAAGCAGCCCTACAGGAAATATGAATTTAATGCAATCACTTGCATGTATACTTTACAGGATGACTCCGGAAGAGGTGATTAATGCAAGTACATTGAACACAGCTTATGCTATGGAATTAAGTGCTACACATGGAAGTATTGCTGTTGGTAAAAAAGCAAATATTTTTATTACTCAGGAGATTCCGGGGTATTCATTTCTCTCTTATGCCTTCGGCAGTAACCTGATTGAGACAGTAATTTTAAATGGTGAAATTAAAAACAGAAAAAATCAGCTATGGAAAGATTGATAGAATGTGTTCCTAATTTCAGTGAAGGGCAGAACCTTCATGTAATCAAACAAATTACGGATGAAATTGAAAAAACAGAAGGAGTGCACCTTTTGAATGTGGATCCAGGGAAAGATACCAACAGAACAGTCGTGACTTTTGCAGGAACACCAGAAGCTGTCTGTGAAGCAGCATTCCTTGCCATTAAAAAAGCGTCCGAATTAATTGACATGAGCAGGCATCAGGGAAAACACCCCCGAATGGGTGCGACCGATGTTTGTCCATTGATTCCTGTTTCAGGCATCAGCATGGAAGAAACTGCTGAATTTGCAAAAAAACTTGGGAAGCGTGTTGCAACGGAGTTGGGCATACCTGTTTACCTCTATGAACACGCACAGACCAATCCTGCCCGTTCTAATTTATCAGTTATACGAGCCGGTGAATACGAAGGCTTTTTCAAAAAAATAAAACAGGCTGAATGGAAGCCTGATTTCGGCCCTGCAGAATTCCCTGTCCGTAGTGGTGCTACTGTTATTGGCGCAAGGGAATTTCTTGTGGCCTACAATATCAACCTGAATACTACATCTGTTCGCAGAGCAAATGCAGTAGCATTTGATGTAAGGGAAGCAGGCAGAATGAAACCAACACCAATGCCTGGTACGTTGAAATGTGTGAAGGCGATAGGCTGGTACATTGAAGAGTATGGAATTGCTCAATTATCCATGAATCTTACGAATACCAGTATTACTCCCGTGCATATTGCGTTTGAGGAAGTTTGCAAAAAAGCAAACGAGCGGGGAATGCGGGTGACAGGTTCAGAACTTGTCGGATTAATTCCCTTGCAATCCTTATTGGATGCAGGGATTTATTTTCTTAAAAAGCAACAACGTTCAATAGGCGTTTCAGAAAAGGAGCTGATCAAAATAGCGATTAAATCACTGGGGCTTAGTGAACTTGGTTCTTTTAAACCGGAGGAACGTATACTGGAATATTTACTTCAGGATAAATCAAGAAGCAGGTTAGTTAACATGACGCTTGAAAATTTTGTCAATGAAACGGCAAGTGAGAGTCCTGCTCCCGGGGGAGGTTCCATTTCAGCTTATATTGGTGCGCTGGGCATCGCACTTGGCACAATGGTTGCCAATCTGTCTGCACATAAACCCGGTTGGGATGAGCGTTGGGAAGAATTTTCCAATTGGGCGGAAAAAGGACAGAAACTTCAATCGGCCTTGTTAAAATTAGTTGATGAGGATACGCTGGCCTTTAATAAAATCATGGCTGCTTTTGGCCTTCCCAAAACGAGTGAGGATGAGGTAAGGTACCGTAATCAGGTTATTCAGGATGCCACCAGGTATGCTACAGAGGTGCCCTTAAAGGTTATGGAGCTTTCTTTTCAGGCCATGCCCATTATTAAGGCTATGGCAGAAACAGGCAATCCAAATTCTGTTACAGATGCTGGTGTTGGAGCACTTTGCGCCCGTAGTGCTGTGATTGGCGCCTATTTAAACGTAAAGGTTAATGCCGGCAGTTTAACAGACAAATCAGTTGCCGTTTCCCTTATTAATAAAGGAGCAGCTATTGAAATGAACGCTAAATTATTGGAACACGAAATCCTGGAAACAGTTAACAAACGACTTAATCCTTCATAAACATAACCTTTTCATGCCTATTTCGTATAACTGATGACTGGAAACAAATGAGTCTATGAAAATGTTATTGGCAAAGCACCAGTGGTTGAGGAGGTTTATTTTCTCCTTTTCCATTCAGCTTTTGATGGTTCATCTCAAAAAGAACCTCATCCTACTGATTTTTTGGATTATACTGTTTGGATTTATTACAAAATCAATCGCTCTTCGCTACGGGATACCTTTTCTCTTCCTGAGCCCTGAGTATTTTGACCAGGTAAATTTCCTTTCTTATTTTATTGTGGGCTTTGCAATCGGAGGATTCATAATGGCCTTTAACATTTCAAGTTATATTATGAACAGTTACCGGTTTCCTTTTATTGCTACTTTGTATAATCCATTTTTAAGGTATTGTATTAATAATTCTTTGATCCCCCTTGTATTTGTAATTACTTATTTAATAAACATTTTCAATTTTCAAATCAGTGAGCACGTTTTTTCCGTTACCCATATCTTGTTACTTGAAACAGGATTCCTGTTAGGCCTGATTCTATTCATCTTCCTTTCCATTACTTACTTCTTTACAATTAACAAGGATATTTACAAAATGTTTGGCGTACGCGTACAGGAGCCTTCCAGGGAAACGTCCCTTATTAAAAAGCAACGCATTGAATGGAAAAATCTCCACCTTATTAAGGATTCTCATGACTGGTATGTGGAAACCTATTGGACAATGCCTTTTGTCAATAGATTGGTGCGCCCTGTAAGGCACTACAAAAAAGAAATGCTGCTTAATGTTTTCAAACAAAATCACCGCAATGCCTTTCTCTTCGTTTTTTTGTGCCTGATCACCTTATTTCTGCTCAGTTTTTTTCAGGACATCCCGTTTTTTATCATTCCTGCAGGGGCCAGTGTTATGCTTTTGTTCACTATGTTCGTTATGCTAAGCAGTGCATTCTATGTTTGGATCAGAGGATGGGCAAGTGTATTGCTTATTGGCATTTTCCTGGTGGTAAATTCCCTTTATTCGCTTGATATTTTTGGAAACCATAACAAAGCTTATGGGTTGAATTATGATACTGAAAAGGCTCCTTATACCAACGAAGCGCTTGATCAGATGAACTGCGACACCCTACTAATGGCCGCAGATATGAAATATACGATTGAAATACTTAATCGCTGGCGTTTACGAAATATACATCCATTGGGTAAAAAACCAAAGATGATTTTTATCAATGCGCCTGGCGGAGGACTCCGGTCTTCCCTGTGGACTTTTTTTTCACTGCAATATTCGGATAGTATCCTTGGCGGAGAATTGCTGAAACATACTCAACTGATAACTGGTTCCTCCGGTGGTATGGTGGGAGCCGCCTATCTGCGGGAACTTTTTTGGAGACAGCAATCGGGTAAAATCGAAGACTTTTATGATACACGTTATACAAATGCCATGGGAAAGGATATTCTGAATCCTATCGCATTTAGCCTGGCCGTAAACGACTTCTTTTTCCCTCTCCAAAAAGTTGCAAAAGGGTATTATACATATAACAAGGACCGTGCATTTTCATTTGAGTGGAAGCTCAATCAGAATACAGATGGATTTTTTAACAGGTCCATGCATGAATACAAACAACCGGAATCTGAAGCTATGATCCCGATGATGATCTTCTCTCCTACTGTTGCAAACGACGGCAGGAGGGTGCTTATTTCTTCTCAACCAATTTCCTATCTGACTCAAAATTACTTTACAAAAAATGTCCGGGTACAGCCTTTGTATGATGCCATTGAATTTGGACGTTTTTTTGAAAAGCAGGATGCTCAGAATATCCGTTTCACAAGTGTGCTCCGAATGAGCGCTTCGTTTCCTTATATTTCCCCCATTGTCTCTTTACCCAGCGAACCACGTATAGAGGTTCTTGATGCAGGCATGCGCGATAATTTCGGACTTGAAACAACACTTAAATTTATGTACACTTTCCGGAACTGGATCACTAGTAATACCAGCGGTGTTATCATTATCCAAATCAGGGACAAAATGAAAGAGGCACCTATCGACGAAAACCCCACCCGGGATATTATTCAAAACACACTTTTGCCAATAGGTTTGTTGTATAGCAACCTTTTCAATATTCAGGATTATAATCAAAATCAATTACTTCAGTATGCCAGTCTCTGGTTCGACCAAAGAGTGGATATCGTTAATTTTGTAATGCGAAGAAACGAAAAAGAGGGAATTTCACTTAGCTGGCACCTTACGAACACAGAGAAGAATCAGATTATCGGATCAACTGACTTACCCGAGAATCAGGAGTCCATTAAACGACTTAAGGAGTTACTTAATTAGGCTTGATTTAGTTAAGTACCATTTCTACAGCACCCAGAAAATTTGTTTCCCTGATACTAAGCGCTTTTGAATAGTTAAGTATGTTTGAAATCACCATTTCAGATGGTCCATACTTATTTGTTTGGTTGGAAATCGCCTGTGACGTAGTTTTGATTTTTAACTTAACTAAGTTTTTTAGTGTAGTAGTTCTGCTCATTCAGTTGTAGGTTTTGGTTCATTACAACTAAATAACGCTCGTATTTTTCTCTTATTGTATATATCCAGAGAATAATTTACCTGCCTTCTGCAGTTCTGTTAAACTGAAAGCACTAATCCATTCTCTTCTATCATCCTTCGCAGGTTAATTAAGGCATAACGCATACGTCCTAAGGCAGTATTTATACTCACATTGGTGGATTCAGCTATTTCCTTGAAACTCATGTCATAGTAATGCCTCATCATAAGGACTTCACGCTGATCCCGCGGTAATTTTGTCACAATCTTACGCAAGTCCTTGTTCATCTGTTTCTTAGTCAGTTCCTGTTCAACATTCTCTTTATCCTCCTGTATCAAATCGAATATGTCAAATTCCTCTCCATCCACATTTGATCCGCCACTGATTGTTGGCATTCTGTTTTCCTTGCGAAAATGGTCTATCAGCAGGTTGTGAGCAATTCGTTCTACCCAGGGTAGAAACTTGCCCTCTTCGTTATATTGTCCTTTACGAAGTGTGTTAATAACTTTAAAGAAAGTTTCCTGAAATACATCCTCTGCCAGTTCGGAGTTGTTGGCTATGTTCTGTATATAAGCAAACAAACGCCTTTTATGACGATTAATCAGCGTTTCTAACGCTGGTTCGTTTCCTTTAATATAAAGATTTACGAGTTGCTGGTCGTCCATTAACTGCTGCGTACACATGAGTACCTCCTTTTTTATGTTTAGTTAACACTAAATAAAAAAGTAGCAGTTTATCTATTTATGGATCCCCTTTTTGGCTATCCCTTCTTTATTGAAGAAGATAGTGAAGCGCTTTACGTACTGTAACGCGGAAAAAAATATAATATTGTGTTAAATAATCCTAATTGCTTTCCTCTAACAAATATAGATTTTTTTTCCCAACAATCAAATAAAAAAATTAACTTCGCAGGCTGTTTAGAATTCGGGGTGTAGCGTAGCCCGGTTATCGCGCCTGGTTTGGGACCAGGAGGTCGCAAGTTCGACTCTTGCCACCCCGACTTTTTTTCAGTTCCTTTCCCTTGACTAAGGCCAAGCCACCTCGATTCCAAAGCGGTTTTATTGATCCCGTAGCTCAGCTGGATAGAGCAGCTGCCTTCTAAGCAGCAGGTCAGGCGTTCGAATCGCCTCGGGATCACTCTAAAAATCAGGTGGTTACAGACAAAAATACAAAATCCTGATTTTCTGGTTTATAGTTTGGTTTATAGTTTTAGGCCTTCATCTACCTACTACTTGACCACAATACTTTGTCAATCTTGCCGGACTTATAGGAAAAGGGAACTATATTTCTATAGCCCCTCTCCTATTACTTCCAGCAGGTATATTACAGCATCCCTTCGTCAGCAAACGAGTAATATCCAGATTCTGCCACAATAATGTGATCCAGCACCGGGATTTCAAGAAGTTTACCAGCATCCCTCAGCTTCTTGGTCAATTGCACGTCTTGGTCACTTGGCTTCAAATTCCCGGAAGGATGGTTATGCGAAAGGATCAAACTTGAACATAGGGTCTCAACGGCTACCTTGAAAATGATTTTGGAATCCACAACAGTTCCTGCTACCCCTCCCCTGCTGATCATTTCCATTTTCAGGATGTGGTTGGAACGATTCAGGAAGAGTACCCAGAACTCCTCATGTGGCAGGTCCATCAACATTGGCTTGAAAATGAGGTACGCATCCCCGGATGTAATAACCTTATCCCGTTTGACGGCTGTTGATTCCTTTCTCCTCCTGCCCAGCTCAATTGCAGCCATAATACAGGTAGCCTTAGCCTCTCCAATGCCCTTGAATCGCTTTAAGTCCACCAGAGTTAGCTTTGATAGCTCATTCAAATTATTATTGCAGGAAGCCAATATGCGTTTGGATAATCCAACTGCTGACTCCTCTCGTGTGCCGGAACCAATCAAAATTGAGATCAGTTCACCGTCTGTAAGAATGTGACGGCCTTTGGTCACCAGCTTGTCCCTGGGCCTGTCTGCTTCCGCCCATGAGGACATAGGCAGATG
>JABDEY010000074.1 GCA_013286805.1 Bacteroidota bacterium
CGGTGAATTCCGGTCTTACTAATCTAGATATTTATTCCTTAGTAGTGAGCGGGACAAACCTCTTTGCTGGTACTTTTGGTGGTGGGGTGTTTCTATCTACCAATAATGGTACGAACTGGACGGCGGTAAATTCCGGACTTACTAGCACGAATGTTTATTCCTTAACAGCGAGCGGGACAAACCTCTTTGCTGGTACTACTAATGCTGGGGTGTTTCTATCTACCAATAATGGTACGAACTGGACGGCTGTGAATTCTGGACTTACTACCATAAACGTTATCAGTTCCTTAGCTGTTAGCGGGACAAACCTCTTTGCAGGCACTTATGGTGCTGGGGTGTTTCTTTCCACTAATAATGGAAGCAATTGGAATGCCGTTAATACCGGCTTAGACAGCACCTTTATTTATTCTCTTGCAGTAAGCGGAACAAATCTGTTTGCCGGAACTAATGGTGTGGTGTTTCTATCTACTAATAATGGAAGCAACTGGAATGCTGTTAATTTAGGACTTACAAATACAGGCGTGTACTCCTTTGCGGTGAGCGGGACAAACCTCTTTGCGGGTACTAATTGCATAAGCTCTCCCGCATCAAGTGGTGGTGGGGTGTTTCTCTCCACTAATAACGGAAACAACTGGACCGCCGTTAATTTAGGACTTACAAACACAGACGTATACTCCTTAGCAGTGTGCGGGACAAACCTCTTTGCTGGTACTAATGGTGGTGGTGTATTCGAATCAGCATTGATGGATTTAACAGGTGAAAACGAGGCACGCGATGAAATTTTTCAGGTAAATATTTATCCGAATCCCTTCTCAGATAATTTTAATTTGCAACTGGAATTAAACAATAATGAAAAGGTGCAAATTGAATTGTATAATTCCATGGGGCAAAAAATAGAGAGTATTGAGAATGGAGTTTTACAGCAAGGTAAGTATAGCTACAATAATGCTGCCGTTAATGTATCGTCAGGTATTTATTTGATTAGGACAATTGTGGGAGATAAAGCAGATAGCAAGACTGTTATTAAGCTGAATTAAACGGTAGTGGGTAGTGAGGAAAATGTCACATGTAAAGTCAAATCAATGGAACAAAACAGCTCAAAACAGAATCGGCAGAGAATCCGGTAGAGTACTTACCGGTATTTCTGAGTACTTCTGGTTTGGAAAAAATTATATCCTACGTAGAAAATACATAACTACGCATACGGGTATTTAGAGCACCACTATAGCGAATGCCGACTTCGGGTACAACCCCCTGCATTGGCAGGGGGGTTGGTGTAATCGGTAGAGAATCTTCTGCAACCCACTATTGATAAGGACTCCATAGAAACAACTTTCTTCAATAGTGCGAAATTGGCAAAATTTCTACGGCGGATTGATTCCTTTTCAAAAGTATAGGGATTGCAAGAAAAATAAAAAACCTCCCTTTGAGGGAGGTGGTAAATATATGGACTCGTAAAACGAGAGAAAAATCGCAGGTGGGACTCGAACCCACACCCGTTAAGACAAGATTGGAAGTCTTGCCCGTATACCAATTTCGCCACTACGTCATATTATTGTGTCAACAAAATGGGCTGGAAATGAGGCGAGGAGTGAAAAATTGGGAAAGTTCCGAAAATTCAATTTAAGCAATTAATTCCTTATCTTTAATACATGGAAACCATCCGCATAGACATTTTAAATCCCAAAGCCAAAAGACTTTTAAAGGATTTGGCTGATATGAACCTGATTACCATTCAAAAGAATACATCCGCATCATTTCTGGCTTTGCTTAAAAAATTACGTAGTAAGGCAAAATCTGCTCCTTCACTTGAAGAAATAACAGCAGAAGTTGAAGCAGAACGCACAAAGCGTTATGGAAAGTAAGAAAACTGACAGAGCTATCATTGATACAAACCTTTGGATTAGCTTTCTCATTGTTGAAGCAATTCAAAATCTTTATGATAGCGGAAAGGGTGTTCACCATACTTTTTTTGAGTCATTCCGTTTTTTTGCATTTGCTCAGGTTTTAGGAACATCCTTAAATATTTCCATCCACCGTTCGGGTTTAGATAGCGCTCTAAATCCATATTTCTCATATAAAGCATGGGCATCTCGAGTGGCCAGAACAAACCGTCTGAGCCCCTGAAGTCGAGGATGAGCAATAATGGTCTCCATTAATTGTTTTGAAAGACCCTTGCCTCTGTGTTCTTCCAGAATATATACATCTGCGAGGTAAGCAAATGTCACATAATCAGTTATCACCCTGGCAAAGCCAATTTGTTTACTTTCATAATAAACTCCGTAGCACAGGGAATGTTCAATACTTGACAACACTGCTTCCATCGTTCGCCCACTTGCCCAATATGATTTATTGCATAAATAATCATGTATTGCCGAAGGCTGGAGAAGGAATTTATCGGTGCTCATGGTATAATCTTTCACTGATTAGGCGTCATCGCAAATCTACAAATTTCTACCCGTTTCCATGACACCAGACTTGGACCTCATTTGGAAAGAAGAATAGGTTGGATTTAATTTATCCAATATCTTTGAAAGACCTGCAACCACAAATTACGCATAGCCAGCAATTTAACTATCCCGAACTGGGACAATAACCGGCAGAAATGATACGTCCTAATTTTAAACCTTTCCCTATCCTGTTAACTGATAGGCTTATTTTGAGACGACTGACGATTAAAGACGGGAAGGAAATATTTTCGCTTCGTTCTGATGTGGCAGTGAACAAATATCTTGACAGACCCATTGCCAGTACAGAAAAGGATGCGCTGAACTTTATCAATAAAATTAGCGATGGCATAAGTAACAATGAATGGATTTACTGGGCAATTGCCTTACGAAATGTTGGTAAGTTAGTAGGGACTATTTGCCTTTGGAATATTTCGCTGGAAAATAATACAGCGGAAATTGGTTACGAACTCTGTCCGGAATTTCAAGGGCGGGGATTAATGAAAGAAGCAGTAAATAAAGTAATGGAATTCGGCTTCCAAAAAATTGGGGTTCAAACTATTGAAGCGTTTTCACATTCTGAAAATAAAAGCTCCACAAGACTATTGACTAAACATGGTTTCACAAAACAAATAAAGGCGGACAGCAGTGGTGAGCTCATTCAATTCATAAAAAATAACCTTCGACAGCATGGAAGATAACTCACCCGGAGCGATACTGAAAAAATTTTACAACGACAATGATCTGGGCTCAGACGGGGGGCTAAACAGTATGAGTGTAAAAATTAAACTGTTTAAAAATTTCTGTTTTTACTTTCCTAATTTTGATGCAAGAAGGCGGGCTGTTATTAAACATGATATCCATCATTTAGTTACAGGTTATGCAGCTTCTTCCATATCCGGGGAAAGCGAAATAAGTGCATGGGAAATTGCCTCTGGTTGTAAGAAATACTGGCCAGCCTTTCTTATTGATACGAGCGGGGTAATGATTGGCCTCCCGATTAATTTTATCGGCATTCTGAAAGCATTTTCAAGAGGCAGGAAAACAAGAAATCTATACCATGATATTCTATCAAATGAAGAGGCATTGGGCATGAAAATCAGCGAGCTTCAAAAACTTTTATACCTGGATAAACAGGACATTAACTTCAAACCTTCACTTGCCGACCTGATTCTGTTTTCAGGGTTTATACTGTACGGGGTTGCTTATTCAATCGTTTCATTTGTATTTCTTCCATTTATAATTTTGTACTCTGTTTATATTTCATTCGGAATTAAAAAATACAGAAGACCTGCGTAGCAGGAAATAAAATGAAACAAGGAATAGGGCAAATCGCCATAGTAGTGGATGACTACGACAAGGCAATTGACTTTTATACAACAAAACTCAATTTCAGTTTACTGGAAAATACCATTCTAAGTGAAACAAAAAGATGGGTAGTTGTTGCACCTGCAGGTTCAGAAAGATGCGCCCTTTTATTGGCAAAAGCGGCAAATGCTGAACAAAAAAGCAGAGTTGGTAACCAGACAGGCGGCAGGGTTTTCCTCTTTTTATATACAGACAATTTCAATCGTGATTATGAATCTTTTAAAAGCAAAGGAGTGAATTTTGTAAGAGAAAAGGTAATCGAAAAATGGGGGACGGTCGCCGTTTTTGAAGATCTGTATGGAAATCTATGGGATTTAATAGAGCCTTCACCAAACTAAATCTGGTCTGTTGTAAACAATCCTAATGTCAAAAATGCGTATATGAATCAGGATTTCTTATCGGTAAGAGAGCTAACAGAGCAGGACATTCATCCGATTATTGAGTATTGGCTAAGTTCGGATAGCGTTTTCTTTCTGGGAATGGGGGTGGAATTAAACAAAATTCCGGACAGGAACCAATGGAAAAAAATGTTAACCAAACAATTGAATACTCCAATTGGGCAAAAGGAATCATACTGCATTATCTGGCTGGTAAACAAAGAGGCGGTTGGTCATTCGAACGTTAGTAAAATAATATTCGGAGAGGAAGCATACATGCACCTCCATCTTTGGAATGCAAAAGCAAGAAAGAAAGGATACGGGACAGAGTTGGTAAAAATGACCTTGCCTTATTTCTTTCAGAATCTGAAATTGAAAAGACTATTCTGTGAGCCTTACGCTTTAAATCTTTCACCCAATAAAACTCTGGAGAAGGTTGGATTTAAGTTGGTGAAAAATTATGTAACAACTCCCGGTTGGCTGAATTTTGAACAGCCGGTCAATCGTTGGATGCTGGAACTTGAAGAGCACAATTTAAATTCTAAAGCATCGGGAAGCGCTTGACGGTATTTATCTCTAATACGCTTTCATCACGACAAACAACAGGTTGCAATTTTAGTTAATTTCGTTCAATTAAGAATGACCAGTTAATAATAAAACCCGTGAATGTGAGTTCCATAAATGCTATTCCGGTAAAACATTTCTTATGTCTTCTCTTGCTGCTTTCCATGAGCACCTTCGCGCAGGTTGCCCGGCCTCTGTCATGGGCTCAAAAGGCAACTATTAAAGGTCTCTCTAACGCCTATAAAATTGACGATCATGTCTTCAGGTCAGAACAGCCTAACCACAAAGCAATGAAAGAACTTCAATCGTTGGGAATTGGAATACTTTTAAATTTAAGGCATGTGCGCAATGACAGATGGAAAGGCAGAGGAACAAAACTGAAGCTGGAGCATATTCCTATAAATACTTGGAGAATTTCCTATGATGAGTTGGTGCAGGCGACCGGCTTGATATTGAATGCAAAAGAACCAGTTCTTGTCCATTGTTGGCATGGCTCAGACAGAACAGGCTGTATCATTGCCTGTTATCGGATTATCAAATTCCATTGGACAAAAGAAGAAGCGATCAATGAATTAGTTAAAGGTGGATTTGGTTTTCATGAGAAGGCATTCCCGAACATTGTGAAACTTCTCAATTCGATTGATGTTGAAAAATTTAAAACAGATGTTGTAAAATACCTGACCGGTACCTTGCCAATATAAAGACAACGTTGATTTTCCCAATAAATGAAAAACACAACCAAACTTAAAAATATCCTTCAATTATACTCGATAACCCTTGATATGGATGAAGAAGCCATTCACCTGACCACTGTCAGCAAGAGAACGGGAAGTGCTGAAACCTTTACAGATAAATCCTATTCAGTAGTAATTGGCAAGGCATTTAGCCATATGCTTAAACAGATTAAGTTGGAGAACCTGTAATGGCCTCAGAATTGACCGAAATTGTTTTAGTTTTACTAAGAATATATGGCGAATATGAAAATATCAGTCATCGGCACTGGAAATGTTGGAAAAGGTAGTACCAGGATTTTAGAAAAAAAGAATATAGACTTTCCTGAAAAAAAATAACCAAATTAATCCAAAATGAAATCTCTTATATTTTCAATCCATTGGGCTTTGGTATCCGCCGTTTGGTATTTCGGAAGCGGATTGCTTCATGACATATACATTCTGAAAGCTCACAAAGGCGAGTATGACAGAGACCTGCTCCGCCTCCTGATGGATGGACACGTCTTGATGCTATCAGGGGCAGTCGTCTTTGTCTGCTGGCTAATGATGGTAAGCAAAATTCAATGCGGCGGTCTAATAGCCATAATTGTCGCCGTTGGAATGCTCATCTATTGCGGAATGATATTTCCATTTCTGAAATCCTTCGTAACAATGGCAATTAGCCTTTGGCTGATTATCGTTTCTATAAAGGCAATGAACAGCTTTCCGGGCATTTGGGAAATAATGCAAAAATACAGATAAAAAAGACGGAAAACATGAAATCAATATTTGACAAAACAACAAGAGACGAATTGATTAACAGGATTAATTCAGTTAGCGAAAGAAGCTCTGCCCAATGGGGCAAAATGAATATTTACCAAATGTTGAAACATTGCACGTTATGGGATGAATGGGTATTAGGTCAAGGGGAACATAAATACAAACAAGCATTCGTTGGTCGTATATTTGGCAAAATGGCTTTAAAAGGCTTGATTAAAGATGAACACCCATTGGGGAAAAATGTACCGACACTTGCAGAACTTAAAGTGGCAGAAAAAAATGGCGATGTTGCATCAGAAAAAAAGAAATGGATTAAATTAATAGAAGATTATTCCGGTTATTCAAACCCAAATTACATTCATTCCTTTTTTGGAAAAATGACCAAAGAACAAATCGGATATTTGGCTTATAAACATACAGACCATCATCTTCGGCAATTTAATGGATAGGAAGTTAATATGAACACAGAATAAAAAACAGAAACGCATGAAAAAAATAATTTCATTTATGCACATATCGCTTGACGGTTTTGTAGCAGGACTGAACGGAGAAATGGACTGGATTAAAGTTGATGAAGAAATTTTTGATTATGTCGGTAAGCGGATAGGCGAAGGCGACACTGCATTATATGGACGAGTAACTTATCAGATGATGGAAAATTACTGGCCTACGGCAGGAGACAAGCCGACAGCAACCAAACACGACATTGAACATTCAATGTGGTATAACAAAGTTCACAAAGTTGTTTTATCAAAAACAATCAAAGACGAGGGTCTGACTAATACAAAAATTATTAGCGACAACCTTTCGGACAGAATAAATGAGATAAAACAACAGGCAGGTAAAGACATCTTGCTTTTTGGTAGCCCGACAGCAACACATTCGCTTATTAAACTGAACTTAATTGACGGATACTGGTTATTTGTTAATCCAATTATTCTTGGGAAAGGAATTCCATTGTTTGTAGAGATGAAAGACAAAATAAAACTAAACTTATTGACTACTCGACAATTTACTTGCGGAGTAGCTGAACTAAATTACACGGTGGACATACAAAAAAACTCAAAATAGAATGAAAGCTCTTATCCTTCAACAGGCAAATTATAATGTGTGGGCAAACAAGCGAATTGCAGACCTGCTAATGAAAAATCCTTCTTTGCTTGATGTAGAAGTGAAATCCAGCTTCCCTTCACTTAAAAAGACTGTTCATCATATTTGGGATGCAGAGCTGATATGGTATGGCAGAATGCAAGGAAAGAATTTGCCTTGGCCTCCTACAGAACATCTCTTTAAAAATCCTGCCATAGATAAATTCGTAGAAACTTCACAGGAATTTGCACGCTTTGTAGAAAATGCAGACGACTACTTCTTTAACGGCACTACTTCATATAGAAATTCCAAAGGAGTCAACTTTGAAAACCCGAATTCAGGAATAGTAATGCACTGCCTCAATCACAGCACCTACCACAGAGGCCAGATAGTTACGATTTTACGTGAGTTGGGTGTAACTGAAATTCCGAGTACAGACCTGATTGCTTATTTGAGAACCTTATCATTTAATCAGTAAACACAGGGCATTGGAAGGGGTGGAAACAAAAAGCCCCCGAATGGAACAGGGACTTATTGCAGATAAAAATAGAGAATATCTCTATTGGTGCTCCCGGAGAGACTCGAACTCCCAACCCTCAGAACCGGAATCTGATATTCTATCCATTGAACTACGGAAGCAATGCCGGATGTTTAATTCTATTTTAACAATTCACTCAACTCTATTTCATCTTGTACTAAGAACGAACTGGGAAAATCTGCTGTTATTTCTTTCAAAAATTTATACGCTTCTATTCTTGTCCTGAAGTCACCAACCCGGACTTTAAAATTAGGTAAATCATATTTTTCATAGGAGCTTACGCTGGGAAACTTTTGAGTAAACTTCAATTTTATTTCTTTGGCTTTGTCCCGGTCTGAACCGAAATGTATTTGCACTCTGTAACCTTTGACTTTCCCATCTTTTTTTTCATTGACTGCCTGATCTTTGTTCAGCAGGTCTGTAATCTTGCTGTCCTGTATATATTCTATTTTGCTGATGTTTACTGTTTTGCTGCTGTCTTCTTTGACAGCTTGTGCATACGCCATCGGCAATATAAACAGAAACAAACTCAAACCTGAAAGCAAACAAAAACGCGGTTTCATATTGGGGTAAAGGTAGGTAGAATTGTTTACTTTCCGGGTGTTCTGTACCCTACTTTAAATTTATTGGTCTCGTCAATAAAAATCTGGATTGCTCTCATGGTCTTTAATTTCCCATCCGGAAGCTGGCATCTTACCTTTTCAAAATAAATAAGGTCTCCTGGCTTTAATAAATGTATTCTTCTTCTCATATCAAGGGTGAAATGCGAATTTGCTGATTTTAGTGTGTCCATGCTATCTCCGTTTACATAAATCAGTTCAAAGCCTTTTACGGGCAGATAACTTTTATATTGTGCTGCATAAACGGCTACTTTGTCTTCCTGAATCAATTGCTGCTTATCTATGACTGAGTCGGCTTTTACTCCGCATACGATAACTACCGGTTCCGGTGGGTGCTTTATTTTATACAATTTGGTTTTTACTGGTCTCCATTTATTCTTTTGATATTCAAGGATGGTGAGTAATGCTGCTTGTGAAGAATCGGGGTAAATGGAGAAAATACTGTCTGCCCGCTTTATTCTGGCCCCCTCCATTGTCACTTTAAAAGGCTTCTCTTTACTCGAACTTCTGATTTTTATGTTGGTCTTCTTTTCTGAAGCTAATACGGAGTCGTTGGGTATCAGGGTATATTCACTTACCGGATTCCGGACTTTAAAGACCAATAGAGAATCCTGCACCGTAGTTTGGGAAAAACTGTGAAGGGCTGGTAGTATTGACAGGCTCAGAAATGCAGTTCCAGGTATCCGAACCCTCTTCCTGGTTCCCTCCATTGGGACGCTCCTCATATATTAAAAAGCTTTTTTAATCCGACGATGTTCTTTATGACCATAGTGGAGCTTATATGGAAGTGAAAGTCGGCGGTGTCCTTTTTGTGCTCTTTCATCCATTTTATAGTCTTCACGAAATCATCGGCATTGACAATGCCAATTTCATCTTTGCCTGTTACAGTCCAGATAATATTGGTGGAACCTGGATTAAATGTGAATTTCGGGAAGATGGCTGAATAATAGGAGAATAAAGCATTGCGGCCTTTCTCCACAAGGTAGACCCGCTCAGGTTGAATTTTAGCAGAATCCAAACCCGACTTAAATCGGGCGAATACCCTGGCTCCGGTTGGCATTGATTGAGGGCAGTCGGAGTTCCATATTCCGAATTTATTAACTAAGAATACCCGCTTAACGGTTTCTTCTGTATTTAATATGTCATTGTTTACCTCGTTCGTGTTAATTCTTGTCAGAATGCCTCTTTTCTCATCGTATTTCCTTTGGCTTTCTTTCAATGCTTTTTCTTCATTTTCGATCTTTTTCTTGCGTTCCTTCTCATACTTTTTAAAATCACTGGCACTGATAACAGGTCTTGTTCTGAATGTAACACTGGAATAGGCATCACTGAATACAACCGTTATATGTGTTCCATCCGGATTTCTTTCCAGCTTTACATCCGACCAGTTTTTTGCAGCCAGCTTTGGATCAAAACTTTTATCACCCGGCTCCACTTCAAATTGAACCTTTTCAAATGCTGCCAGTTCGGGAAATTCGTGTTTGTCAAAATCGACAGTAAAGTGATAAGCCTTTTTATTTGCTTTGACGGGTATCAGGATGGACGTCTGCTTGGGCTCCGGTGTTGGCTCAGCAATCGTAGAATCCTGCTGCCGGCCCTTTCCATTTTTCACAATGTCTTCCGTAATGTAATTCCACTTCCTTTCCAGAGTGTCTAAATAATAAATAGTGTAATTATTCCCTGCATACCCGGAAGCAAAATTAACCTGAATGGGAGCCTGTGGATTGGCAAATACCTGTTCAGTATCTCTGTAAGCGGTTATTTCAAACATTCCGGCGGATTCAAACTGGTATTGCATTCCGGCAGAGTCGTAAGTCATGGGGATTCCACTGGCAAAAAAGTCCACCGGATCACGAAACTCCCGGAAGCGAAGTCTGACATCGCCTTCGACTGCTCTCCCTGCTTTATTCAGAAAGGCTGTTTTGGGTATTGCTATTTCTGTTCCTGAAGCACAGATAATAAGCGTGTCGTGACCTGAATTTATTTTATAGTCAGCAAAGTCAACATTCACTCCTTGCAAGGGTGGATGTATAAATGCAGCAGATAACTGCTCAATTTGGCCCGGCTTTGTTTTAGGCCGGAGAAAGAGGTACATCGCTGTCAGTACTATAACTGAAACTGCAAGTGTACCTAACAGTTTAGCTCTATTTACCTTAGGTTGGCTGGTGTTCATATTATCAATAACGTATTAATTCTGAAAAAATTCTACAATAATATAAATCAGGACCGCAAGAATTAATACCACAAGGAATACCTTACGGTTTTTATAAAAAATCAATGGGCTTTTATAAAGAGGTTTTGTGGCCTTCTCATAGTCATGGACCAGCTTCTTAAAGTCCTTATGCCTGTTGATCTGGTCCTCACCCGGATCTTGTTGATTAATATTGAACTTGTACTTAGTCATTACCTTGCAAAATTAATCTTCTTTTTAAGAATGATTTGTTTAAGTTTTTCTAAAACCCGGTAAACCTTTATTTTGGCATTGCTCTCCGTTATACCTAATATCTGGGCTACTTCGCTGAATGGTCGTGCTTCAAAATAACGCAATTCAATCAGGTGGATGGCATCTTCCTTTAGTTCAGAAATAGATTCCATTAGCAGACTGTCCGTTTCTGCGGTTGTTTCAAGTTCAGAGTCTGCGGCAATGGAATCTATTTTATCCCTGTCAATACTCAGACTGCGTTCTGTTTT
>JABDEY010000075.1 GCA_013286805.1 Bacteroidota bacterium
AGTAATTGTGCCATATATGGCCTGACTAAAAACAATTTTACCATTTACATCATACACTTTTACGATTTGTTGGTCTGTAAGGCCTGTTTCTATATTAAAACGACCACTACTTGGATTAGGGTAAATGCTTACCTGCTCATTACCGCTTGTAACCTTTTCAATGCCAAGACCTGAGATACAAAAATTAAATATTACTCCTGCATTGCTTCCACCACCGCTATTTGTCATACCATAAAGACAACCTCCCGTATTAAGTAAATCACCCTGAGGGTTACTGCCATTCGTCCCGGCAAAATTTTGCAGAATACTATACCCTGTACCATTGGTCATCATTTTAAAAATCGTTCCGTAACTATTTGGGCCTCCAACGTCCGTCACTCCATATAACGTCGTTCCATCTAAAATCAGAGAACCCATAGGAGAGCTACCCTCAGAATTATTAAAATTATGTATCGTATCATAAGCTGTACTGTCGGGTTTTATTTTAAAAATGGTTCCATTACAAGCACATCCTCCTATTCCTCCGTTAGTAGTCATACCGTATAAAAAAGTGCCATCAGAAATAAGGGAGCCCTGCGGTTGATTTCCACCAGTAACAGACCCAAAATTGTGAATTTTTGTATACCCTGTTCCTGTCGGAGTTACTTTAAAAATGGTACCCTCTCCATAAACACCACCACTTTTGGTCATTCCATAAAGGAAAGTTCCATCGTAATAAAGAGAACCATAAGGATTTGCCCCATCCGGATTGCTTGTAAAAGAATGCAGTTTGGTATAGCCTGTACCATCTTTTTTTATTTTAAATACAAGCCCATAATTGTTTATTCCACCTTCATCCGTCATTCCATATAAATAAGTGCCGTCAGAAATAAAAGCTCCATGAGGATTAAATCCATTTGAACCGCCGGCAAAGTCAAGAAGTTTACTATATCCTGACCCATCCGGCTTCACCTTAAAAATTGAACCATCATTATTTAAACCACCACCACCCGTCATTCCGTAAAGAAAAGTTCCATCAAAATAGAGCGAGCCAAAAGGATAAGTTCCGTCCGAAGGATAGCCTTTAAAACTGTGTATGGTATCATAGCCAGTTCCATTAGGTTTTACTTTAAAAACAAAGCCATAATCATGGAAGCCACCTATATTTGCCATACCATAAAGGTAAGTTCCATCCGTAACGGGTGTGCCAACGAGATTTATTCCGGTTTGGGGACCAATGTTAAAAATTACATTGAATTGGGCATTTGTTGCCAAACTAAATAGGGTAACTAAAATAAGTAGTGATTTTTTCATGGTTTTCGATTTATGGTATAAAATTAGTAAGAAGTCTCTCCAAACATAGTGGCATTTGAAACTCCGTTATTATACGTCAAACTGCAGAAGGAGATAGTAGTAGTAGCATTCTTGTTTAATGCCACATATACTTTTTGCCCTCCGTTAATTGTATACTGATTAAAATTACTAATGTTAATAATTACCTGATTTGCCGCCAGGCTTGAACCATTTGTGGTAGTAATATAAATGCCGTTTTGAGGTAAATTGGCAAAAGAAATATAAATATCCTCATTCGTTCCATTTATTGTAACCATGTAGTTACCATAGCTGGGATTAGATGCGCTACCAGAAGCCGCTACACCAAAGGTAGAACCAGCATCCGTAATTTGATTATTGATTAGTGTACAGGGCGCAATAACCGCTGTAGCATGTGGGACCGTATATTTAACTACCGAACTGAAAGAGTAGCCAAGATCGTTGGCAGCAAATGCTTTAAAGGAATAACTGCTATCCTGATAGGCTAATAGCGCAGCGGAGAACGACCCGGAGGTTCCATTTAATAATACCTGGTTAAGGGTAATGCCGGGGTTTATGCTTCCGCTGCCATAGCAAAAACCAACGTAATCCAAATTACCAGCTCCTGCCGTGGTTATTTTGCCGGTAACAATAACCGAGTCAAAACCATAAGGAACGATGGATTGTATAACCACGGCTGGAAGCGCATCGTTAAAGGATTCCTTTTTACAACTTGCCAATAAAATAAATACGACAAAGATGCTTGTGATTTTCTTCATTCCTCTAATTAAAATAATACATAACACCTATGTAGGTTTTCCAAAAGGCTGTAAGAGATTCTGAGGCATAAAAAGTCATATTGCGTCCGCAGCCAGTGGTCAGCAAAAACTGATCGTTCAGTTCATAACTTAAGCCCGCTTTAGGCATAATGGAAAACGCATAAGTGGTTTCGTTTTCATATTGGCCATTTACTGATATCTGCCCCTCAACTGCGTAGTCTTCATTTAGATCAGCTATATAAGCATAGAAGTCCAGGCCTACGGTGGGCGACAACTTTGTTTTCAATATCTTATAATCGCTGCATATTCCAACGTAACCTATCCGGTAATTATAGATATGTTCGTATCCAGGTTGCAAAAGTGTTCCGTTTACCTGCAAGCCATTATACGTACCTCCGCTTTGGGTTCCGTATATTCTAAAGGTATCCTGTGTAGGTTTAAAACCCATGAAGCCAACAGAAAAACCAAGCTTTAACCGCTTGTCCATATCACCATCGGTAAATTTTAGTTCTATACCCGCCGCGGGCTTAAGAATATATTTCATGTCGCCCAAAGGTGCGATATAAGACCCCTGCAAGCCTACATTTAACTGAGCATGAGCTTGCAAACAACAAAGAAACAGTAAAAAGGTGATTCTTTTAATCATCTATGAATTATTTAGTATTGTCAATTTGTCCGCTTAAAAATGCTTTTAAAAATTCACTAATATCCTTTGTCCCACATTTTTCGACAAATAGTTCTTTAAACAATAGATTATCGCTGTTAATGTTAGCAATCATCTTATCCATGATTGATTTACAATCGCCAAAATACGGTTCAAGGACTTTCCTGAGCTTTTCTATTTTTTTCGGCTTCCCTCCTCCCCACATTCCCCCAAAATCCTGACGGTTGTGTGTTGATAGCTCTTTTAAGGTCCAATCATATACTGCGTAATAAGCAAATCCACCGCTGCCGCTCTCTGTATAGGAAGTAAGTATGAATTTATCACTATAACAAATAATTTCTTCTAAATACCGTGAGTTGGATGGCCCGATGAATATTCTGCCACCATACGTAAAAAACTTAACGTGTTTTTGCCGGTATTCCTGCCTTTTGGAATTTTTGTCGTTGAAATAAAGAATATCGGGCCCCAACGCAGCATCAGTTCCAACAATTATTTTTTTGCCGTCTTTTTTGGTAATTAAATAATCGTCCTGTGCTTTTAAGCCTACGTTGTACAGACTTGCTAAGGCTATGGCTAATGCCACTACTTTTGTATTAAGTTTTATCCTTTTCATATGGATGTTATTAATAATACCCGGAAATTGATCGAAATGAAGATACAGGAGAATTTTTAGTAAAACTAAGGGTTTTATTGTACGACAGGTTTATAAGGGTAATCGGTATAATTTATTGAGGGAAAGGAGGGATTTCATCATTTACGATTAAGGAGCATTTCCAAAAATTATTCCTTTACAAAAATGAAGCTGAACTTCTGCTTGAGGAAATCGAATTGATCAGTGAATTTAGCGCGCCCTTTCCTTTGTTTACGGAGCTTGTGAGTGCTTCGCAATTCAGGGCATTGGAAGAAAAAAACCCCCGAACAGATCGGGGGCTTAAAATAGATTCAGAAAAGAAATCCCTCTTGGTAGCCCTGCTGCGCGAAGCACGAAACTTTTTTTCTTGACAAAAAAAGTTACCAAAAAAGTCAAGACTGACAATAAATCGGGGATTTTGTAACGCTGTTTATTCACTTCCTTTTCTTGTTTTTTTGGAGTTCATGAATGCTTCGCATTTCTCCACGAAGCCGAACTCAATCCGGCGCAGCCGGATTTCAGACAGCGCCTTCTTACGCAAAAGCCCACCCCGTAAAACAGCCTTCCAAAATTAAGACCTCGATTTTTTGTAGGTCGGTCCTAAATGGAATGATTTTGACTGGCTTATAGGTTGGTCCTAAATGGAGCGATCTTGACCGGCTAAAAACTCAACCCTCGACCCCGATCCCTGTCCTTGTCTTTTATCTGTTCCGGTTCGGGTTGGTATTTATGCCCTGCGTATTGTTCGATCTCCTTCCAGTGTCCGAATTCCAAGAAGCATGCGGAATTTAAGGATTTGTTGAGGATATGGGGTGATGCGGATTAATAATTGACTGGGGTGTAAAGGGTAATAAGAATAGGATTGGATTGGACTATTTTCGACGCCCCATGAATGAGAAAGGAAATATAACTTTGCAGGATTTGCATGCTGTACTGAGAGTTGCTCCCCATATGGGGGTAAATTGTCCTTCAGGAACTTGCCTTAATTTAGGGGACATCATAATATTCTATTTCTTGTAATGTATTTTTAGGCTATCCAATTCTCCAATTGAAACGGCTGGAGGCATGATGTTATTTTTCATTTTGAATGCCATTAGCTCTCCTACTTTTCGCGCTTCCATCTCACTTATAAAAGCTTGATGACCTGGCACTGCTGGAATCATTGGTTGAATGATTGATTTTTTTCCATTCACAAAAATGTCAACAGTCCATCCTAAGGAATCTTTGTGGGTTTTTATTTCAATTTTAGACGCATCCGGGGTAATTACTTCTCCTTTTATTGTGTTAACGGAGGTTCGGGGGTCAATATTTTTTGAAATTATTTTATCTGAAACGATACTTTCAGATTCGATTTTATTTTCAGATGTATGTTCTGGTGCTGAATTAGGTTGCGTACATTTAGTATACAAAAAAATGGTGCAAAGGCTAAAAATGATCCTTTTCATTTATTCGGTCTCAATTCAAAGTGAAACATTTTCAAAGAAATCTATTTTTCAACAACAACCCTCTTGTTAATTACTTCATTGAGCCTCATTACCTGAATAATATACATTCCATCATGATATGCACTGATATCAAAATTCATTTCCAAATCGCTTTTGTCTGGTTGTAGGATTTGAGAATAAACAACTGAACCAAGCAAATCAATTATTTTTAAGGTAATGTACCCAGCGCCATTCAGTTTAATGTTTAATGGTCCGTTTGTGGGAATCGGATATGCTGATAAATTAGTATTTGTTAAAAAATTATTTACCCCGGTAGAAATTGATACAACAACCTTAAATAATACTGTGTCAGAACACCCTACATTGGGCTCTCTTCCAATAACAGTATAAGTAGTAGTAGTGCCAGGCTGTACTATGATTTGCTGATTTGTGCTACCTGTTGACCACTGATATGTATCCAGTCCTAATATTGTAAGCGTATCATTCTGGCTATTAAAAATACTATCCTTTCCGGTTATTTTTACATTTTTATAAGGATTTGTATTTACATAAACTTCTGCATAAGTTGCTCCGTAAGATGAGCATCCGTCAATTAAAGTATATAGATTATACGCTCCGTTATTTGCACCCGTTGCATTTACGATAATTGGATTTTGAGTCGTGTCTCTAAATCCACCTGGACCAACCCACAAATAACTGGCATTTGCTACATTACTTGCGTACAATTTTATTGTCCCGCCTGGCCGGCAAATATATCCAACATTACTGCTTGCCACAGAATTTATAGGGGCCTGTGGCCTTACTGATATATCCATGCTTCCTATAGCAATGCTGCAACCGCTAACATTTTCTTTAACTGTATAAGTTCCCGAGTCTGCATAAGTCATACTGGCAATTTGTTTAGGGTTTTGCACTGATGAAGCAAACCCATTTGGACCTGTCCATGAGATGCTTGCACCTTGTATATTGTTTACTGATAGATTTAAACTGGCTCCTGAACATAAAATGTTAGGGCCTGAACTAACCAGATTTGTACTCGTGCTTATAACTACAGGTGGTATGGGATTTACGATCGCAGATATTTGCAAGGTAGTGTCTGCTTTACCAACTCCTGATATTACAACTGTATAAATTCCAGAGGAAGAAGTTGAGGCATTAGGAATTGAAGGATTTTGGAGAGAGGATGAGAAACCATTCGGCCCGGTCCAACTGAAAGTAGCTGCTGAAATATTGACAGCTGTGTTGTTTGCTGAAAGCTTTAGCGTAGCGCCAGAACACACAGGGCCATTACTGCTTGCCTGACTACCATAATAAGCAGTATCAGCATATTCCCAGAAATCATGAAAGCCTGTATCCGAATAACTGTGTTGGCCTGCACATATAAACCCATTTGATCCGATTGAAAAGCCGGGAGATCCGTATCTGGCAGCAGCAGGCAGACTTGCAATTTGCCTCCAGGTATTTGTTGATTGATTCCATTCATAAAAAGTATTCGTGCTACCTTCACTTAATCCAACAAATCCATTCAGTCCAATTGTGAATGAAGAAGCGCCTACCATAGTGGTAGGTAGGTTGGCTTTTTGAGTCCATAACCCAACACCAGTGGTATCAAATTCCCAAAAATCTGAGAAATATTCATAAGCAGTTGTATACCTATAACCTGAACCAACATATCCTTTATTGCCTATAGAAAACCCAATTGCCTTCCCCCTATGCCCTCCGGGAAAATCAGTTTTTTTCAACCAAGTATTTTTCAACTGATCCCATTCCCAAAAATCCTGCAAGGTAGTGTCGCTACCGGTTATAGTATTTCCGGTTCCGATAAAGCCTTTGGTCCCAATAGCAAAAGCAATAGCGTTAAATCGCCCTTGTCCGCCAAAATTCGATTTTTGTTTCCATGTGTTTGCAACCGCATCGTATTCCCATAAATCATTCTGAAAAATTGTATTAGTGTCGGCCCCTGCGCATACATATCCTTTAGTACCGATAACAAAAGTTGAAGCACAAATCCTGGATGTTCCGCCGAAATTGGCAATCTGAGTCCAGGTATGAGCGAGGGCATCATATTGCCAAAAATCCCGGTGATAATTATTTCCAGAGGATTGTGTTCCAAAAGTACCTGAACCTAAACCAAAATAACCTTTTGACCCAATCGCAAAAGAAACACCATATGCTCTATTGGTAAAGGGTAAGGAATCTTTAATGACCCAAGGGGAAGGGCCTGCTGGGACTCCATTCCACCTCCAAAAATCACCTAATGCATAACCGGATGTATTGTCATGCCCTATCCCAACATAGGCCACATTACCAATGGCAAAACCAGAACCAAGATCTCTCCATTGAGACATACCTATAATTTGAGTCCAAATATTGTGCTTTTGATCCCATAACCAACAATCTTGCAAAGAATTTCCACTCATATCTTGCCCTGTGCCTGCAAATGCAAAATTACCAAGTGACATTGCTACCGCCCCTATTCTACCTGTTCCAGTTATGCTTGCTTTTGGACTCCAGGCATTCCCAGCTTGGTCCCATTCCCATAAATCAGTATTATTTCCTCCAAATGCAAAATAACCTTTTGTTCCAATCGAAAATCCAGATGACCCATAACGAGCTCCTCCTCCAAAATTGGCCTTAGGAATCCAGGAACCAACACCGGTTGTATCATATTCCCAAAAGTCGCTAAATCTGACACCTGCACTATCACCTGTTCCAACATATCCTTTACCCCCAATTACAAATGCAGCAGCATCTTCTCTCGGAGATCCGGGAAAGCTTGTTTTTTGACGCCATAAATTACTTGCTTGATCCCATTCCCAAAAATCGTTCAAGTAAGTCTTAATATTGAACCCAGTCCCTACAAAGCCCTTTGTCCCTATTGCGAAAGCAATAGCCCCGTTTCTTCCAGTGGAACTAAAACTTGCCATCTGTGTCCAGGCATTGGTAATGGTATCATATTGCCACAAATCGTTTTCCAGAACGCCTGCCCCATTTGCACCCGCAGCTATGTACCCTTTTGTTCCTATGGAAAATGCACAGGCGCCTGATCTGGTCCCTGGCTTAAAGCTTGCTTTAGTGGTCCATACTCCCTGCGCATCAGAAGGCTGATAATAACAGATTAATAATAAGGTTCCAACGATAAGCAGGCATTGTTTTTTCATGTTATTTGGTATTGAAGTACTGTCTCCTAAGGTATTCAATTTGTTAGCCGCTACAAACATTTCTACCGACTAAATTTCTCATCTCGTTCGCATGTTAAAAAGGGATAGTTAAAAAACTCACATTTTAATTATAAACTATTGTCAATCTTGCTTCCGATTTAGAATCTCTGTCGCCATTCCCATCATACGCAACATCATTACCAGTACTATCAGCCTGTTTAACTCTTTCCGTCCCTGGCACGACAATAAGACTTCTCATTTTTCGGTTACCGGCCGCATCACTAAGAATGCAAAATTATTCTCTGGATGCATTTGCTACGTCTCCGTTTCACACCTAAGGAAATGTATGTTCATGGAGCCATGATAATAATTCCTAAATTAGCTATTGATGAAAAACTATTTGTCTTAAGACTAAATCATAAAAAAATGAAAAAGTACACAAGAATGATGTTGATTATTGTAAGTATTGCTGCAACAACCTTTATCTTTTCAGGCTGCACAAAAGATGGTGCAGCAGGCCCAGCAGGTACTGCAGGTGCGAACGGGTCAACAGGGCCAACTGGTTCAGCAGGAACCAATGGAACGAATGGAACAAATGGAAAGGGCGGAGGTGCCAAAGCATTCAATTTCCTTGTTGGTGCTAATTCATGGACGGCTAGTTCTGGAGGAACCACTGTTACAGGAGCTAGACAGTGGTATCATCAATGTACTGTTGACTCAATTCCAACGGGTTCAGCAGTTATGGTTTATTGGAACAATTTTAGTTCATATTACGGACTCCCCTTTACTAATATAGATGTTGAATACGGGTTTGAGTATTCAGGCAATACCTTGCTAACTTTAACCATACAATCAGCTTCAGGGAAAACTGTCTTATCTGCACCTACTTCTGCTCTAAATTTCGAAGTTGTTGTTGTCGCACCTGGAATGAAAACTCATAATACGAATGTGAATTACAAAAATTACAGCGAAGTCAAGAAGGCATTTAATTTGCCAGATTGAAGAGAGTTCTTTTGATTTTTAAATCCGACCACTAAATAAGGGGTCGGATTTTTTTGTTAAACGGTTGAACTGGAAAAGTATAATGTCCAGCAGGCTACTTTAGTAATCATTGTATGATCACTCTTTGCTTTTCAAATAGTCCATCAGACTGTCGTAGTTCCACAATATATACTGATTTTGGGAGGGTGGAAACGTCCAAGGTGAATGAAGGGGATAGAATGTTGTATTGGCTGAGGAAGGACTGACCAAGGAAGTTGATGAGCTGAATGGAGTATGGATTAGTTTTTGAGGAAACAATAGTCACCCTATTGGATGCGGGGTTAGGGTAAATTTTAAATTCTAAAACATTGCTGATCTCGCTGATCCCAGTAACGCAACTTACAGCCGCTGTTGATGTTCCAGTACAACCTGATGCATCTGTTATGGTAACTGTATAAATACCACATGGGAGATTGGTCGCAGTTGCAGTGTTTGCACCACTTGACCATTGATAACTAAAGGAAGGTACGCCACCTGAAAAAGTTGCTGATGCGGTTCCATTACTGTTTCCGCCAGTCGCAGGAGTGGTCGAAGTTGTTACAATAATTTGAGTCGGTTGATTTATAGTTGCAGTCGTAGTTGCAGTACAACCATTAGCATCATTTATCGTTACCGTAAAACTTCCAGCACAAATATTCTGGACAGTTTGTCCGGTAGCACCTCCCGGCGCCCAATTCCAGGAATAGCCGGGTGTTCCAGCTGAAACTGTCGCTGTTAAACTTCCATCACAAATACCATAGCAGTTAATAGGATTAATAATAGACGCTATAACCGTTGGTACTGGGTTCACGATTATAGTAATACTATCAGAAAGCCCTGGTGCTCCGCAGCCCTCTCCTCTTGCATAATATTTGGTTGTACCAGAAGGCGATACAGAAATTGTGGTTCCGCTACCAACAGTTGTTCCTCCTGGGCTGCCACTGTACCATTGCCAGGACGTTGAACTATTCAATACTCCTGTCACAATATGCATGGCAGTAATTTTTGTTCCGCAATTGTTATTGGATGAAGCGCTCAAAATAGGAATAGTAGGACTTGTGCAAGGTATAAATATCCATGCTGCTCCAATACCGTTATTATCAGAATATCCGCCAACAATGGCAGTATTCCCATCAGCTGAAAGTGAAACAGAATAACCTTGAAATGCATCAACTGTAGCTCCTGTACCCACTAATTTAGTTCCCTTCTGTGTCCAGACCCCAGCTCTACGGGTATAAATCCATGCTGCTCCTGCATAGCTATTATCATAATATCCGCCAACGACAGCTGTATTTCCATCAGCTGAAATAGCAACAGACTGGCCTTGGTATGCAATCCCTATAGCCCCCGTACCCACCAATTTATTCCCCTGCTGTGTCCAGACTCCTGCACTACGGGTATAAATCCATGCTGCTCCGACATTTGTATTGTCATTTGTTCCGCCAACAATTGCAGTATTCCCATCAGCTGATAGTGAAACAGAAACGCCTTGATCTGCATCACCTGTAGTTCCTGTACCTACTAATTTATTCCCCTGCTGTGTCCAGACTCCAGCACTACGGGTATAAATCCAGACCGCTCCCACATTGCTATTATCAAAATATCCGCCAACTATAGCAGTATTCCCATCAGCAGAAATAGAAACGGAATTACCTTGATATGCATTCCCAATAGTTCCAGTACCCACTAATTTATTCCCCTGTTGTGTCCAGACTCCAGCGCTGCGGAAATAAATCCATGCTGCTCCTATACTGCCATTATCACTAAATCCTCCTACTATTGCAGTATTCCCATCAGCAGAAAGTGAAACAGAAGAACCTTGATACGCATCCCCTATAGCTCCTGTACCCACTAATTTATTCCCCTGTTGTGTCCAGACTCCAGCGCTGCGGAAATAAATCCATGCTGCTCCGGCAGCACCGCTATTATCATTATACCCGCCAACGATAGCTGAATTCCCATCAGCAGAAAGTGAAACAGAAGAGCCTTGCCGAGCTGCCCCTATAGCTCCTGTTCCAACTAATTTATTCCCCTGCTGTGTCCATACTCCAGCGCTACGGGTATAAATCCATGCTGCTCCTGCATTGCTATTATCAACAATA
>JABDEY010000076.1 GCA_013286805.1 Bacteroidota bacterium
CAAAGTGAAGGAGTATGACAATCAGATGGCAGGCATGAGCAAAAGGGAGAAAAAAGCGTTCATGAAAAGAATTGAACCGGAATTTAAGGAACAATTTGAAAAATTTTTTCGCTCAAATACAGTTGATCAGGCCCAGGTGTTGATTAAGCTTGTTGACCGTGAAACGGGGAATAGTTCTTACCATCTGGTCAGGCAATTTAAAGGAGGATGGAATGCTTTTCTGTGGCAGTCCGTTGCCCGGGTGGTTGGCACAAACCTGAAAGCCGGATATGAACCAGATGGAAGTGATAAAACCATTGAACATATAGTGCAGCAGATAGAAGCAGGGGAGATAGGATAAAAAAATCGCGAATTATTGGACAGGATATCCTTTCGCTTTAATTCTTTCTGAATCTTTCTGAAGCTGCTGTTTCCTTTGAACCGGCAACGTAAGAATAAAACCCCTGACCGGTCTTAACCCCCAAATGTCCTGCCGTTACCATGTTAACTAATAATGGGCAGGGTGCATATTTTGGGTTTCCAAGACCATCATATAGAACGTTTAAAATGGAAAGGCATACATCAAGGCCAATAAAGTCGGCAAGTTGAAGTGGGCCCATAGGATGTGCCATACCAAGTTTCATAACTGTGTCAATTTCCTCTACCCCTGCCACTCCTTCAAAAAGTGTAATGATGGCCTCATTAATCATGGGCATTAAAATGCGATTAGCCACAAAGCCCGGGTAGTCATTTACTTCGATGGGAATTTTATTTAGCTGTTTTGAAACAGAACTGATTAAACCGGTAACCTGATCGGAAGTTGAATAGCCCCGGATAATTTCCACAAGCTTCATTAATGGCACGGGATTCATGAAGTGCATACCTATGACTCTGTCCGGCCTTTTGGTGGAAGCTCCAAGAGCGGTAATAGAAATGGAAGAAGTATTGGAAGCCAAAATAGCAGATGCCGGACAAGCTTCATCCAGTTCCCGGAAAATTTTCAGTTTTACCGCTGCATTTTCAGATGCAGCTTCAACTACAAGGTCTGCATTTTTGACTCCATCCTTCAGGTTCGTATATGTTTTAATAACATTTAAGAGTTTTTTTCTGTCAGCTTCAGAAATGCTTCCCTTTGCAACCTGCCTGGAACTGTTTTTTGAAATAAGATCCATTGCCTTATCCAGTGCTGCCTGAGAAACATCTACCAGTGACACATTAAACCCAAATTGCGCAAACAAATGCGCAATTCCATTCCCCATCGTTCCCGCACCTATAACTGAAATGTTTTCCATAAGGTAAATTTATAATAAATTACTGACCACCTTCATTTCCCCCTTCCCTGCATGACAATCAGCACCGTATAAATCAGTATCTTGAAATCCAATGCCAGACTCATATTCTCAATATAGATAATATCATATTTAAGTCTGGCGACCATCTGTTCTACATTTTCTGCATAGCCATATTTTACCTGTCCCCAGGAGGTAATTCCCGGTCTTACTTTATGCAGATGTTTGTAATGGGATGCTTGCTTGACTATCTGATCAATAAAAAACTGGCGTTCGGGGCGGGGACCTACAATTGACATTTCTCCAACCAATACATTATAAAATTGCGGGAATTCATCCAGGCGAACCATGCGTAAAAAGCGTCCTATGGGTGTTATCCGTGGATCATTTTTGCTGGACAAGGAAGGGCCGTTCCGTTCTGCATCAATAAACATAGATCGGAATTTGTGAATAAAAAACGGCTTACCATGCCATCCAATTCGTTCATGACTGTAGAAAGCAGGTCCTTTTGAAGTGGATTTTACAAGAATAATAAGAATTAAATAGAGCCAGGAAAAAACGATCAGAACGGAAAATGACACCAATACGTCAAATATCCGCTTGATGGATTGCTGCCAGATCGGCATTATTTCCCGGGAAATCTCTATGAGAGGAGCATCAAAAATGGAAGTCATTCGCACCGAACCGGATAAGATATCATACATATCCGGAATAATCTTGATAATCAGTATTCCGTCGTCAATATCATTTATAATTTGTCCGATATAATCATGTTCTGAGGTCTCAATAGCAATGATCACCTCCTCCACAGATTGTTCGTTGACAATTTTCTTCACGTCTTTCAGTTCACCCAGATGGGTCAGGTTTTCACTTAGCTGGTGTGAAAAGCCATTTCTGTTGTCGACGTGCACAAATCCAACAAATTTATTGCCTGAAGATTTCTTTTGCGCCTGCATTTCATTAAAAAGTTTAAGCGCATTTTCGTTACTTCCGATCAGAATTGTATGGAAGCCGATTTTGCGTTGGTGTATCTTTTTATTTGTGATGCTGGACATGATAAAACGTGGTGTGAAAGTGAGTACAAAATGAAGCAGAAATAGGGTGCGTAAAGATTCGTAATAAGACCGGTAGGATACTACTTCGTCATCCAGCAGCAAGACGAAAAAAATAAATATTACCCCGAATAAAGTAATAAATAAGGTTTGCCCTAATTCTTTGAGCCTTGATTTACGGTAGGTGTCACGGTAATAGCCGGTGAGGTAATAAAAAAATACCCAAAAGCAGGTAATTCCGATAAGCGTTAGAAAAAATTTGGCATTGAATTCGACAGGAACAGAATGTCCGTATTTTTCGCTTTCAATAACTGTTTTTCGGAACAGATAGAATAGCGTCCAGGCAATAGCTGCACTAAGTGTATCAGCTAAAATATATTTTGCGGCCTGTAACTTTTTGTTCATGAAATCAGAAAATCAATAATTTGACATTGTCTATGTAAAGAGTAGGTGCCGCAACCCCGGGATCCTGATCCATGTAGAAATAGATATAATAGGAAGCTGCAGGAAATTGCTGTAAAGCCGGAGTCAGGTTGATGTATATTTTTTTCCAGTTAGACCTGGTTAACTGTGGGCAGGGGTTCATATTAATGACCGGAATAGGGGCTGTAGTATCTGCGGAAGTGTACATACCAACAGTAAAGGAATTATTACACAGATAGTTTAATTCAACATAAACCGGGCTACCATCAGATGGCAGTACAAATGCATTGGATGACCACTGTTCAAAGAAATTTTGCCCCTTATTAATACTATCCATGATAGCCATGCCGCTTGCATTTCCCTGAAAAACCAGGGGACTATGATTCAGCTTTTGAAGCGGAACAGGACTTTTGCCGTTTTGGCCTGGTTGGAAAGTGGTACTGGATTGTTCAAAATCTTCCTTCCAGACAAATACGGTTTTTGGCAAATAAGTTACAGTTGGACGAATGCTGATTTTTTGGCCTTGTGTTAGGATTGCTTTTTGTTTAAACTGCCCATAAAATGGATATTGTCCTCTGTTAGCAGAAATTCCACTGATTTCTATTCCCGCGTCTATACTAACAGTGTCGCTCCCCTGACTTAAAACCGGGATAGTTGCAGGCAAAGGGAAGGCGCCAATGTATTGATTATTTACATACACCCAGGCATCGGATATCTTAGAGGAGGCTGTTCCCTGAGTTGTATAGGTGTCGGTAACATGTATCGAGTCAATATGTATATAGGAAGGAATCGAAATTGGAGGATCAATTACACTGCACGCTTCAAGAAAGGCCAAAACAATGCTCAGAACAAACAAACATGCTGCTTTCTTCATCAAATCTTAACGATTGCCATTGGAGGTTTATTGTGCCTTGTTCATATCTTCTGAAATGGCAGAAGACAACTTCATTTTATCAATGATAATGTGGGCAACTTCGAGGGCCTTATAGCCATCTTCGATTGTAACAAGAGTAGAAGTGTTGTGGATGATTGCATTTGTGAAGGACTCCAGTTCCATTTTTATGGCATTATTGGGTTCAGCTGTTTTGCTTTCAAAAAATATTTGTTTTACACCTTTATCAGCTCCCAGATCTATGGTAATTGCCAAAGGGTCAGTTGTTCCGCTAACCTGCTGTAATCTTACCATTTCTATCTTTTTATCCAGAAAATCGATGGAGATATAAGCATCTTTTTGAAAAAAACGGGATTTTCTCATGTTTTTTAAAGAAATACGGCTCGAAGTAAGGTTTGCCACGCATCCATTGTCAAACTCAATACGCGCATTGGTGATGTCAGGCGTGTCGCTTACTACCGCCACCCCGCTCGCACTTACCCTTTTGATATTTGCTTTTACACGGCTCAGCACAATGTCTATATCGTGAATCATCAGATCCAGAACAACTGACACATCCGTGCCGCGGGGATTAAACTGGGCTAATCTGTGCGTTTCAATAAATAATGGATTTGAAATATAGGACGCCGCCGCTAAAAAGGCGGGATTAAAGCGTTCCACATGCCCTACCTGAACTTTCACATTTGCCTCATTTGCCAGGGATAATAGTTTTTTGGCCTCCTTTAATGTATGTGTAAGTGGTTTCTCAATGAACAAGTGCTTGCTTTTTTTAAGCACCTTAACAGCACAGTCGAAATGAGTAATTGTAGGCGTAACAATATCAACCGCGTCACTTGCATCAATCAACTCCTCGATTGATCCAAAGGCTCTTATTCCGAGTTCTTCTGTTATTTTCTGACTTTTATGAACATCCGGATCGTAAAAACCTGTCAGTTCCAGTTGGGGAATTTGCCTGATCAGTGATAAATGAATTTTCCCTAAATGTCCAACCCCTAAGACTCCAATTTTTATCATATACCAGCTCCCATCATAAGATTTGACAAAGTTAACTCCTATGGGCAAAGGATTGTTTGTTCTATACAGACAGATTTGAACATTGCATTGTTACTTTTATTTACTTTTGCGGACATGGAAGATAATTTCAGACATAAAGGATTAAGGAAAAAGCTGGCAGAACAATTAAAAGAAAGAGGAATCAGCGATGCAAGGGTATTGAAAGTGATAGAAAAGATTCCGCGTCATTTATTTCTGGATAATGCATTTGTTGAATTTGCATACCTTGATAAAGCCTTCCCAATAGGAGCCGGTCAAACAATTTCCCAGCCTTATACCGTTGCTTTTCAGACCGAACTGCTGGATATCAAAAAGGGGGATAAAGTTTTGGAAGTAGGGACCGGTTCGGGTTACCAAACTGCCGTTTTATTGGAAATGGGGGCAAAAGTGTTTACAATAGAGCGCCAAAAATTACTTTTCGACCGTTCAAAGGTTCTTTTGCCGGAATTGGGCTATAGTCCCAGGTTTTTTTATGGGGATGGTTATAAAGGATTGCCTGCGTTTGCTCCATTTGATAAAATAATTGTGACTGCAGGAGCCCCTTTTGTTCCCCAGGATTTAATCGATCAGCTAAAGCCGCATGGCTTTTTAGTAGTTCCGGTTGGAGATAAGGATGTTCATATCATGAAACGATTAACTAAGGGGCAAGTATCTGATTATAAATTAGTTAATTATGGTGAATTTAAGTTTGTCCCCCTGTTGGAGGAGCGGGAGTAGATCGTTCGATAAGTAATTGATAATCAATAAAATCTACTGTTTATTAACAATGTTCTGTTTGAAATACGGGAAGCTTGGGCCTTTTTAGTTTTACATCCTTTGATACATTTGCTGAATTAAAATTTAATACTGTTTATTAATAAACAATTAAACTAAACAACAAGAAAAATGAAAAAAACAGCACTTGTAATGGCTTTAGCGATCGGTGTAACCGCTGCTTTTGCTCAGGATTTAACCTCCTCTAAAGGTGAGAAGTACTTGCCGGAAGCCAATGACTGGGCTATCGGATTTGATGCGATGCCGGTAGTAAACATGTTTGGTCACCTGGTAAGTAATTCAGGTAATAACACTACTATGATCAGTCCAATGGGAGCTCAAACGATTGTGGGAAAGATGTTTATGGATGATAAGACAGCTATCAGAGCTATGCTCGGGATTAACTTCGGGTCAACTACCAATAATGTGTTGGTCCATGATGCGACCTCAACGAGCCCAACAGCTATGGTGACGGATGCAGATAAACATTCTACAAGCGCGATTACGCTTGGCGGCGGAATTGAAAAAAGAAGAGGAAATACCCGTCTGCAAGGTTATTACGGAGCAATGCTGATGTTGGGTTTTGGAAATGCAGGAAGTGATACCTATACATATGGTAACAGTCTGAGTGCAACCAATACTACTCCTACAAATAGTTTTGGCCAAAATACAGCTAATCCAGGTGCCGGTGTATTAACAAACAAAGCAGGCGGATTATTTGCTTTAGGTTTGGATGCGTTTATCGGTGCTGAGTACTTCATCGTTCCTAAAATATCAATAGGAGCTGAATACTGGTGGGGAATTGGGTTTTCTTCAGTAGGACAAGGTTCTATGACCTCAGAAAGCTGGACAACATCCCTTCAATCAGCTTCAGTAAATACTGGTGGACATAGTTCTTTCAATGTTGGAAACAGCGTTGGAAATCCACAGGCAGGTGCTGCCGGAACTCCTTTAGCCGGTGTTGGAAACATTATGATTAATTTCCATTTCTAAGCTAAACTCAAATACCAAAAAGGTATTTTAAAAAAATCTCCCGGCAAAACCGGGAGATTTTTTTTGTGCTTAATTGTTTCTACAACCCCATTTAGGTTTTCGAAAATCAAAAAAGCCAAAGCGGGCATTGACTGATTCAAACCAGTTTTACATTTTCACTGTCTCACCAATCTGAGATCCGATAGCCTGGTTCCCCTCCGGGTTTTTCCTTATAATTGTAACTTCAGTTACCATCAGGTCCCTTTTGAGCTCTCCGCTTTTTGTCTCATACTCCTTACCCCTCAGTCCTCTTACTTCAATAAAGTCACCTTTGCCCAGTTCTTCAATTCTGTTTTCGTCGATGTCCTTGTTCCAGACCTGACAGGATGTCCATTGGGGTTCTGTATGATCGGAAGGGCTTTCATTGCTTGCAATTGAAAATACTGCCACATCATAGGTTTTTCCTTCTTTACTTTTTACCTCTTTAATTTCAGGTGTCTGACCCAGATTGCCTCTGATAATTTCCTGTTGTCCCCACTTAAATTTTTGTTCCGTCTTGATTTTATGGTTCATCATTTCAAGAGCAATAAATGCCTTCTTTAAACCGGATTCGGTTTCAAATTCCTTGAAATAACCTTTTAATTCCACAAAATCCCCCTTTTTCATTTCATGATCAAAGACCTCATTTTTGCCCGGCCAGATCTGAACATTTGTCCAGTTTACATTGTCCTTTTCAACATTACTGGCCACAGTAAAGGATACTTTGGTGTGGCCATTTTTAGTGACGGTTGTTTCAGGATTTTTTCCGAGGTACCCTGAAATTTTTTCAGTTGTGTACTTCTTTTCGCTTTTTGTTTCCATGTTTTTTTTATTGGTTAAATGATTGTTTTTAGTTGAAACAAACATAGGGTAGTGTTCTGCCAATAAAATAAGTACTAATACTTACACGACTATTTTGCCCCTGTGTGAGTTCAGGAAGGGTTTAAATAATCTAAAGCTCCGGGTCCTTGATTGAATAACAAATCAACAATACTCAGGTTGGGAATGAAGTCCTGTTTGGTGTCAAATACCTGAGGATATATTTTGACCTGGTATTCAGGATCAGTGCTGAAATCTACTTTAGGAGAGAGGGTGCTTCGGAAGTCTTTGTAATCAACATACAACTCTTCGTATCTAGAGGTACTTCCGGGGGTAAAATTTATTTTAAGCAGGGAATTAATAAGCCCTGTCAGAGCCATATTTAGGTCAATCAGAAACTCGAATTTCTTTTCGGTATAAAATGGATGCAACTCATCTTCATAATATTCAAAATAGGCAGAACGCCTGTAAGCGGCTTCCATTGAACGCCAGTGAAGTTTCTGCCAGTTGTCGTTGTAGGAAATCCGGATGTCTTTGGTAATCGTTCTTTCTGTCCGGCTCTTAAGAGGAACCACAAGCAGAAGTTTCCCATTTGGACTCAAAATGTAACTGCGGTTACGATAAGTCTGTTTTGGAAAATGTTCGTAATGTTCAATAATCACCTGTGGGTACACGAGCAGTTTGGAATAATACTGAATGGGGGGCAGATAGGCAGTAGGTAACAGGGCAGTTTTAATCATTGATGTGCCGGTCTGATAATTTAAATAAATTCTTCAAAAAGAAAAAGAAAGCGTCAAAAAATTCCCAAGGCTTGCACAGGAGCTGGCTCAAACCTCCACCGGAGGTTTGCCCTGTCAGCGATGAACGAGGCTTTCTTTTACCATTTGAATGTTTTTTTAGCAAATTAAAATTATTTTAACACTTTAAACTTTCAATTCTGAACGTTCAAACTTTTTTTATTTAATCCAGCTAAACCATCTACCCCATCTGCTGCTCCCTTTTCTGTTTTTATTCAGGGAGAATAATATTGCAACAGCTTTGCCTACAATATGGTTTTCCGGAACAAAACCCCAGAATCGTGAATCCGATGAATTGTGCCGGTTGTCTCCCATCATAAAGTAATAATCAGCTTTAAAAACGTACCAGGCCGAGTACTTGTCATTAATGAAAACAGAATCAGTGCGGGATACGATCTGATTGTGTTCATACACTTCAATTACCCTTTTATAAAGGGGCAAAACAGAAGCTGTCAGCCTGACTGAATCCCCTTTTTTCGGAACAAAAACAGGTCCGAACCAATCTGTATTCCAGTGTATTGATTCAGTGTTAGGAAAAATGTAGTCCGCATAAAAACCTTGTTTTTCGCAGAATACTTCGGAATGTATTACATTGGGAGCGTGCTGAATCCAACCCGCTTCTTTGCAGGTCAGGCTAAAGGAATAATCTCCGTTTTTTGAAATTTTCCCTCCTTCCGTAATACCCATAGAATCCAATCCTGTTTCACTAAGACCATTTTTGTTGGTTTTGATGTGGTAATTGAAGCGGAGATTTTCGGTATCCATTGCTGGAACAGAATTGATATAAACCCGGCTTTTTCTTATTTCAAGGGTATCTCCCGGCAGCGCAATACAGCGTTTAACGTAATGACTTCGCAGCTCAATCAGATTTTCGTCCTCTGTTGGGTAATTAAATACAATAACATCGTTGTGTTGGATAGTTGAATAACCAGGTATACGTATGTTTGTGAACGGGACTCTTGGACCGTAATTTAATTTACTGACTAAAATAAAATCTCCCGGCAGAAGTACTTTTTCCATAGATGGGGTTGGTACTGTAAATGCTTCCGCCAGAAAAACCCGGATAATAACAACAACAATTAAAGCAAGCAAAATGGCATTGACCCATTCCCGCAAAAGGGACTTCTTTTTTTTAATCCGTGACAAGGTTACCGAAATTACGCAAAATCGCTTTATTCCCGTAGCTTTGGAAAATCTTTGAAATTGACATATTAAGGCAGTAAATACCCGGACAAATGGATTATAACAAATTGAAGAAACGCCCGTCTTACCCAATGGAAACAATTGCAGTTGCGATCGCTTTCTCTCCCAGGCTGGATGGAGTTCTATCGGAAGCAAGCCGCATCTGCGGATACCTCAAAGCGGCAATTATATTAATCCATGTGGGTGAGAAAACAATTGAAAAGGAGGAGTTATTGGATGCCAGTTTGAAAAAGGCTGGAATTGACCAGGGGCGTTGCCGCATTATCTGGATGGAAGGAGATCCGGTGGAGACGATCCTCAATGTGTGTAAGTTGAATATTGTTGATTTGTTGATTTTGGGTGCAATGCAGAAGGAAAGATTACTGAAGTTCTATACCGGTTCAATCGCCCGTTCCATTAGCAGGCTTGCCAAAACATCCGTGCTTCTTATTACTGAGCCAAAGGTAGAATCCTTTAAGGTAAAAAAGATTGTGGTGAATGGAATTGAAAACCCGAAAACAATACATACCATCAACACCTCCCTGTACCTTGCAAAATGTATAGGTGCGGATAGTCTTACGATTGTTACGGAAGTGCATAATCCTGCATTAGCTATGACAATGGCCGAAGGCAGTACAGCTCCTGAGGCAAACAAAATTAAAAAGGAAATGGCTGCGGCGCAGGTGTCAAGGCTGCAACCGATCATTGAACAGGCACATAAAGATTACCCGGATATTGCCCTCAAAGAAAAGACAGTTACAGGAAAACAGGGGTATGCCATCAGTAATTATTCCAAAAGCAAGAATGCGGATTTACTCGTGGTGAATTCTCCGGATGTACATCTGAACTTTATTGACCGGATTTTTACACACGATATGGAATACATTTTGCAGGACCTTCCCTGCAATTTGTTGATTGTGCATTCCCGTTTATAGAATTATATATTCCAGTTGAAAAAATGGACAAGCTGAGTTTCACCCAGGCCGATTTAGTACTTTTGCTGATTGCGATCGGTACAATCCTTATTTTTTCGCGTTTTGTTTCAGAATTGGGAAAGAAGTTCAAGCTCCCAATAGTAATGGGTGAAATTCTGGTAGGTGTTATTCTCGGACCTTCTGTCTTTGGAAAAATTTCCCCTCATTTGTTTTCCAGTGTATTTCCCGGGAATGGAGCTGAAAAGATAGCCCTGGATGGAATTTCATCGCTTGCGGTTATTATGCTCCTGTTTGTAGCCGGACTGAGTATACAATTGAATGACGTTTTAAAGCATGGGAAAGCTGCCATTTATACGAGTTTTACAAGCATGATCATCCCTTTTTCCATAGGTTTTGGAGTCGTATGGTTTTTTCCGTTATTGTTTCAATATGAGATGCATAACCGTTTGGTTTACGCCTTATTTTTTGGAACTGCGATGGCTATTTCCGCGCTTCCGGTTATCAGTAAAATTCTGATGGATCTTAATTTGTTAAGAACAAAAGTTGGCATGATTATTATGGCAGCGGCCATCTTTGATGACCTTACCGGATGGCTTATTTTTTCATTTGTTCTGAGTATGATGGGGCATGACGGAGGGGCAGCTGGCGTGGGTTCAACCATTGCGATGATCATTGGATTTGGATTGTTTATGTTGCTGATTGGAAGGAGGATTATTAACCGAGCCTTGCCCTGGATTCAGACTAAACTTTCCTGGCCAGGTGGAGTACTTTCGATTTGTCTGGGGTTCTGTTTTTTA
>JABDEY010000077.1 GCA_013286805.1 Bacteroidota bacterium
ACGGAAACCATGTCAGTTTATTTACCCTGCTGATGACCGTTTCTACTATTCTCTACACGTATTCCAACAGTCAACTGATGGGTAGCAATGAGCAAATGCCCGGCATGAAATTTATGATGTATGCCATGCCGATCGTTTTTCTGGGTGTATTTAATAATTATTCAGCCGGATTAAGCTATTATTATTTCTTAGCCAACATGATTACTTTTGGACAAACCTGGATCATGCGTAAGTTTGTTGATGAAAAAGCCCTGCATGCAAAAATACAGGAAAATAAAAAGAAACCGGTAAAACAGAGCAGCTTTCAGAAGCGCCTGGAAGAAATGACCAAGCAAAGGCAGCAACAGGTCAGGAAGAAGTGATTGCGTGATTGTTGATCAAAATAGAAAAAGAGTTACTTATTACAACCTTTGATATTCTTCCGTTACAAATACCATTAGCTCATGAATGTAATCTTTGGAGAAATCGAATCGGATGCCAGCTGCCGCATATATTTCCGGAATAGATTTAGTATAGCCCAGTTTTAAGGCTGCCTCATAGGCATCCAGTGCCTTTTTTGGGTTATTCTTATAGTTCCTCCAAATCGACAATGCGCCCAACTGTGCAATACCATATTCGATGTAATAAAACGGCACCTCAAAAATATGTAACTGATTGTGCCAGCTATGAGTCCTGAAGGATTCCAATCCGGAATAGTCCACAACAGAGCTGCTGAACTCTTTTAATATACGGATCCACGCAACGTCACGCTGTTCAATACTATGATTTACATTTTCATAAACCCAATGCTGAAATTTGTCAACAACAGCGATCCATGGCAGGATGCGAATAATTTTTTCAAGTTGTTCTTTGCGCGCTCGCCTCAGATCGTCAGGATTGCTAAAAAACACATCCCAGTGCTCCATTGAAATCAACTCCATCGACATAGATGCAAGTTCAGCTACCTCAGACGGGTAATTTTTAAACGCTGCCAGTTCAAGGTCATTGGTTAAAAATGCATGAATTGCATGACCTCCTTCATGAACCATTGTCACAAGGTCCCGGTGTGTCCCAACAGAATTCATAAAAACAAAGGGAATACCGGATTCATTCAGCGGATAATTATAACCTCCGGGAGCCTTTCCTTTACGCGATTCAAGGTCAAATCTGCCCATTTTTTTCATTTCCCTAAGGCATTCCCCATAGTAAGGTCTGACTCTATGGAAACAAAGTATAGCTTTCTTTATCAAATCTTCTCCGTCGGAAAAAGGGCTTAGCGGTTTCTTGTGCTCCGTATCAACTTCCATATCCCAGGGCCGTAAATCAGTAACTTGAATTTGTTTTTTTCGATCCTCATCCGCAAGTCTGATCAGGGGAATGAACTCCCGCTGAATTGCGTTATGAAAATCAAAACAATCCATAATACTATAGTCAAAGCGACCCATGGCTTTGCATTTATAATCACGGAAATTGGTAAAACCCGCATTGTGTGCAATTTGAAATCTTAAAGCAAGTAAATTGTTGAATAATTCATCAAATTCCTTCGTATTCTGACCTCTCCTGGTTTGTATAAGCCGGTAAACTTCTTCCCGAACAATCCTATCCTCCTCTTGCAGGTATACAGAAGCCTGCTGCAAAGTCAAATCTTTACCTTTATACTGAATAGTCATTGCCCCTGAAAGAGAAGCATACTTTTGCTCTTCCACACTTAACTTTGTCATCAAAGGAATATTTTCTTCCCGGAACAGTTCCAGATCATTCTTTACTCTTCTGATATATATCTTATATTTCTCCTTATCTAATTGACTCAAATAGGGTGAGTCCATCAGTTTTTTATTAAAAAAATCTGAATATGGTTCTATGTTTGGAGAGATTTCTTCCACAAAGCAGGTGTAAGCATCCAATAACTCTTTGCTTGCGGTATCACAGGTCATACGAATATACCGCCATCCTGCATCTTCACTGATCACCGTTTCCAACTCACTCAGATCAGACAGCCAGCACTCTAATGCCATTACTGAATTCAGAGTGCGCTCTTTAAGCTCTATAAAATAAGGCTCAAGCTGAGACCAGGTCTCAACTTTAAACTGTGGGGGTAAAAGTCTTCTCTTAAGCAGTTCCTGTTTTTCTTGTAGTTTGAGTAATTCTGGCTCCTGCAGCTTTATGGGGCTTTGCGACTGAATCCCTTACAGATGGTTTGCTGTAGGTTTTAGCCTTTTCTTCAGCAGCAATTATCACCTTTGTCTTTTCGGTTTCTTCCTTAGTGTCTGCCTGCTTTTTGAGAAGGTCATTTTTCTGCAGGATGTTGTACCAGTTGATCACCTTACGAATATCAGAAATATGAACCCTGTCCTTGTCGAAATCAGGCATCGCTTCGGAAAAGAAATGAAGAATTTCCTGATCAGCAGATTTATGATCGGGCGCCGGGCCAAAAGTTAGTTTCTCAGCCATTTTAGCAAGGACATCCTTTAATAAGGCATCCTCACCTGTTGTATATATACTGATTTCTTCCAAAGCACTTATGCGTTGCGTTGAATAAGTTGGTATCCGTTTTTTGTCAACTATTGACTCCACAATCAGCCCATTTTTTGTCTGAGCAACTACCTTGTACAACCCACTCATGCCTGCAATTGAAATAATTCCACTCAAATCCATAATCTGTCTTTGTTTTTTAGTTTACGTTTAATTTGACACTACTAATTTTTGAACAATCTTAGTTGAACCGGCAATCAATTCGCAGTAATAGACTCCACTGTTCATTTTTGAAGCATCCATCGAAAACTGATGTTGCCCTTCTGCAAAATAACCATTTGCCAGGGTTGATACCTCCTGACCAATCATATCATAAATTTTCAATTGTATACTACCAGTCACCGGGAGATGAATATTAATTGTTGTATTACCTGAAGCCGGATTTGGAAAACTTTGCATAGAATAAATACTCTTGGCAGCCTGAATAACTGGAACTGAAAGTACCGTTCCATCGTATTTAGTTTGGGCATTAATGGCGCTATTCTGCAAATCTGCAAGATTATCTCCTCCAAGCAAAGCAAATGCAACCTCGATGCTGTCACCTGCGTTTAGGCTCAATGGTCCCGCGCTCACCTCATCGAGAATATCGTTCCCTTTTCCAACCAGTCCTGCGTCTGTACGCATAGTTGACATGGAGGTGTATTTCTCAAGTTCGGTAAATCCATCATATAAGTTAATGCCCCCACTTCCACCCTTGGTATTATCAAATGCGTAAGTGCTTACTCCTGTTGTATGGCTTAATAGTTTAATACCCGCATAAATCGGATTCAGAACAGAATCGTTCCATGCATACCCCATTCTGTTTGTTGCATCATAAGATGCCTTATTATTCGCACCATTAGGATCCTGAAGATCCCAGTCCATAATAATTCCTATATAGAGCGCATTTAAAGCAGCTGTACCCGTATTATGCACGACATATCTGTACATTACATATTTACTATCTGCAGGATCCGACCATGCGTAAGACCTATGATGTACCAGGACGGGCAGCTGTTGTGCCGCCGCGGCGTCCGTAAAAGAACCATCTGTGTCAAAATCGGAAAGCGCTCCGGCTACAATTTGTTTGATATTTACTTTGGAAACAAAATCCTGATTATTGACACTCAATCCCCTGATCACATTTGAAACAGCCGAATCAGGTACTCCAATCATCAGCCCCCCGTCATATTCCATATAAGTACCATTGTAATTGAATCCTAAACCCTGAGTTGGCGGGCTGTCATTCCAACCTATGATACCTTTACTGGTAACAGAAGTGGTGATCGCATTCACAGTCACATTGAGGTAATCCACGTTCACTACCACTGTAAAGAATTCCTTTGACTTATAGCTACCATCCCGGTAACTAATCTGAAAAGTAATATTTGTATTAAGGGGAGCCGTTTTCTTAATCACTACTTTGTAGGGAGATCCTGAATTAGTAGCTGTCCCCATTGTTGGTATAGCTCCAAGTGTGGCAACAGATGTAGCCGGTAGAATAGTTACATAAGTCGATGGAGTTGTCAGGGTTGCGGTAAGGTTCGTCGTTGGGGACAGGAAATCAGTAAAAATACCTCCTATGAAAAGTGTATCTCCTGCGACCGGCGCACCAATACCAGAGGCTCCAACAGTAATATTCCGTGTTGTCATGGATACAGAAGGGGAACCCGGGTCATTTAACGCGCGGTATAAATTTACACGACCAGTACCCAACATATTTTTCATGGTAGCAAGGTTAACAGAGGGTGAATAAATGGATGTATCTGCTGTTACCTGTAAACGGGCCGCTGTCTGCAAAGCATTGTAGGAAGGGAAAAAGGAACGAACCATTGCTGCAGCGCCGGCAGTGCAAGGAGATGCCATTGACGTGCCGCTCAGATAAGCGTAACTTCCCTGGCTAAGGCTATAGGTAGAATAAACATTATCACCGGGAGCACAGATCTTAACCCAGTTACCATAGTTTGAATAACTTGCTCTGGCATCCGTTGAAGTTGTGGCAGCTACACTCAGCACATTGTCAAAATAGCCAGGATATTCCGCGACCGAATTTCCATTATTACCAGCTGCAGCAACTACCAGTGCATCCATATTGAAGGTGGCGTAATTGATAATATCCTGCCCATAACTTCCACCGCCAGATCCGCCCCAGGAGCAATTAATAACCTTACATCCATGATCTGCAGCATATTGAATACCTTCATACGATGCAACAAGGACACCGGTTGCATCCGCTATTTTCACAGGCAAAAACTTGCATTTATAGCCTACTCCCGCAATACCAACTGCATTATTTGTAACCGCATCTGCAATACCTGAAACGTGCACACCATGGGCATCACCCTGCCAGGTGGGGTCATTATCATTCATACCCAAATCCCATCCGCTGAAATTGTCTATATATCCATCACCATCATTATCAATTCCATCAATCGTGTCACCCGGATTTGTAATTGATTTAAAATAGTTGTGCTTAATATTACCCGCCAGATCGGGATGGGTTGGTTCTGTTCCGGTATCCACGATTCCAATAACAACATTGGTATCCCCGGTTGAAATATTCCAGGCTGCCTCCGCATTAATTTTGACTATATTATATTGAACACTTAAGGAAGGGTCATTGGGAGTAAAATAGGCCTTAGGCAGAAAATGCGGTTCAGCGTAGGTACATATTCCTAATCCCGCAAATTTATCCAATGCTTCCTGCAATGATACATTGGAAGTGTATTTGTATTGATAAATCAAAGAAAGGTCAACCAATTTCTGCCCATATTGATTTACTGCCTTTTCAGGCGGTTGAGCCCGGGGATAAATCTTGGAAAAGGAACTTAACCCTAATTGCTGAATAAGGGCATTCAGACCGGAATGATTAATTGAAGTTGCAGTACATAAGGCTCTGTACATAGGATTCACCTTGAATATGATCGTCCTGCTCATGTAATCTATCCCATCCTTTGCTTCAGAAGGGATTTCAAAACGAGGTGTCGCAATTTTATGTTGTTGCTGAGCAATTGCAAAATTAGACAAAGAGAAAGCAACTGCCAGAGCGCAAATAATACGTATTCGTTTTATCATAGTGTCAGTTTTAACATCCGATTCCAAATCCGTTTTCTTCAGAGTACATGAAGATAGATCATTTTTAGAGTATAAGCAAGTGCCCTGTTTAAAGTTCTTTGTACATGGGAATTTGCTCAACAAAAATATAGGATAGTGTATCGTAATTCATTTTGCAGCAAAAATGATTCATTCCATTGGTAACGATTAAATATTTCACGCGAAGCGAGAAATTATACCTGGCTATCTGGTCAAATGCATCTTGCGTAACCGTAATATTGAAGGATTTACATTCAACCATTACCAAAGGATTTGCTGCCCTGTCATATACAACAATATCACTGCGTTTATCCAATTGGTTATAGCTGAGTTGCTTTTCAAGCTGTATCAATGAAGGGGGAAATCCCTTTTGATTAACAAGATATTGAATAAAATGCTGACGCACCCATTCCTCAGGTGTAAGTACTACATATTTTTTCCGGATACTGTCAAATATTTCAACCTTATCTTCCCTGTTTTGAAACCGGAAACGGCAGGATGGTAAATTGAGCTTATGCACTGCTGAAGATTTGTGTGAAACTACTGTTTTTTATTGAATGTACTTTGCATAAATTTGAAGCGTGAACATAGAATATAGCCAACTCATTGCAGATCTGAAAAAAAAGATATACCATCCGGTCTATTTTTTAATGGGAGAAGAACCTTATTTTATTGATACCATTTCTGACCTCATAGAAAATACAATTCTGAATGAAAACGAAAAAGAGTTCAATCAGACAGTTCTTTATGGAGGTGATACGGATATTCTGAGAATAATCGCTACTGCCAAACGGTTTCCCATGATGAGCCCCTGGCAGGTTGTAATTGTTAAAGAAGCGCAGCATGTACGTGACCTGACGGAAAGGGGAAAGGAAGATCCCGGAAAACAAAAGCACCCTTTTTTAACCTATATTGAAAATCCCCAGAAGCTGACCATTCTGGTTTTCTGTTACAAATACAAAACACTTGACAAAAGAACCTCTTTAGCTAAAAACATTGCCAAATATGCCGTGGTATTTGAATCGAAAAAATTATATGAAAATAAAATACCCGACTGGATTGTTCAGTACTTAAAATCAAAAAATTACACAATAGGCCCAAGGGCCTGCCTGATGCTTACTGAATACCTTGGTACGGATATCGGCCGGATTGTCAACGAATTGAATAAACTGATGATCATTCTTCCGGAAAAATCCGAAATCACGGTTGAACATATACAGACGCATATTAATATCAGCAAGGATTATAACAGCTTTGAATTGCAGAACGCTTTAGGCAGGAAGGATATTTTAAAAGCGAACCGGATTGTCAATTATTTTTCAGAAAACACGAAAGACTACCCTTTGATAGTAAGTGTTTCCTCCTTGTTTGGTTATTTCAGCAAATTACTGAACTATCAGTTATTGAATGACAAATCGAAAAGCAATGCTGCCTCAGCCTTAGGGATTAACCCTTTTTTTATTGGTGACTATGAGCAGGCGGCCAAACAGTATTCCCTTCCTAAATTGAAAATAATTATCAGTGAACTCCGCGAGTATGATTTAAAATCAAAAGGCATTGGCAACGGAACAGCTGAAGGGGGAGAACTATTGAAAGAACTGGTTTTTAAAATTTTACACTAAAAAGAGTCATTTATGAACTACTGGCTGATTAAATCTGAACCCTCGGTTTTTTCCTGGGAAAGACTGCTAAAGGATAAAAAAGTTGTCTGGGATGGGGTACGAAGCTATGCAGCACGGCTTAACCTAAGGGGAATGAAAAAAGGTGATGAAGTTTTTTTTTACCATAGCAATGAAGGCCTGGCTATTGTTGGCATTGCGAAAGTGATAAAGGAGTCGTATCAGGATCCTTCAACAAATGAAGACTGGAGTGCTGTTGACTTTGCTCCGGTTAAATCCTTAACCCGGCCAGTTACCCTTGCAGAAATTAAAGCAGACAAATTATTGAAAAATATTTACCTTGTAAAGCAGGGGCGTTTATCTGTCATGCCGCTTGAGGAAAAAGAGTTTAATCATATCCTTGAACTGAGTCAAACCTGAACACCGCCTTTTTTTGTTCCCCTGTACATTTCATACTTTAAGAAACGGCATTCCAGGGAACCATTGAATAAAGTAATTTTTTTACTGGCATGAAGGCCGATTTGTTTAACTGCTTCCTTGTTGGAGCTGATCATCCAGGCCGTATATCTGGAATATTTCTTCTTTAAGGTATCCCCGATTGATTTATACAGTGCATCAATATCCCCTGGATTCATGCGTTCTCCATAAGGAGGATTCAGGATAACTACACCATTTCCATCGGGCGGGTCAAAGTCCTGAAAAGAAACCGCACTGATTTTAACTGCGTCCTCCAATTTTGCCTGGATCACATTTTGTTTTGCCTTACGAACCACAATTTCAGAAACATCGGAGCCCAGAATAGTAAAACCCTTCTCATTTATTCTTTGTAAAGATCCTTCTTTTATTCTGTCAAATAAATCCTGATCATAATCCTTCCATTTCTGAAAACCAAAACTTTCCCTGTAATACCCGGGAGGTATATTGCAGGCAATTAGCGCTGCCTCAATTGGTAATGTTCCGGCTCCGCACATGGGGTCAATAAATATTCTATTGGGCTCCCAGCCGCTCATTAAAATCATACCAGCTGCAAGCGATTCATTCAGAGGGGCCAGATTTACCTCAGACCTGTATCCTCTTTTATATAATGGCTGTCCTGAGCTATCCAGAGAAAGTGTGCAGACATTTCCTTCCACATGTACGTGAATCCTGAGTGTTGGATTATCCAGGTCAACAGAGGGCCTCTTTCCTGTTTGTTCCCTGAACTGATCTACTATGGCATCTTTTGTTTTTTGCGAAACATATTGGGTATGATTAAATATATCAGTACTTAATGAAGTACTGACTGCAAGAAAATCAGCTTCCGTCAGGTAGTTTTTCCAATCCACTTTTTTTACTCTGTCATACAAATTTTTATCATCCGACACCGTGAAGGTAGCTATCGGTTTCAGCACTCTTAAGGCCGTCCTTAGCCAATAATTGGCCTTATACATAAATCCTTTGTCTCCCACAAAACTTACTGCGCGTTTCAGAAATTTCACCTCCCGTGCACCCAATTTTTGCAATTCTCCGGCTAAAATTTCTTCCAGACCAAACAGTGTTGTTGCGACCATTTCAAATTCTTCCGACTGTTCATTTTTAGCTGGATGTGACATCTTACGAAGTTATTGCTTTTTAATTCTTATTTTTAAAAAATATGCAAAACAATACACGTTCACTGATTACCCTGATCTCCGTATTTTTTTTCTGGGGCTTTCTGGCTGCGTCCAACGGCATATTCATTCCATTTTGCAAATCACATTTCCATTTAAGCCAGTTTCAATCCCAGTTGGTGGATACTTCTTTTTATGGAGCTTACTTTATTGGTTCCCTTCTGCTCTATATCCTGTCTCTTGGCACCGGAAACGATGTGCTGAATACCATCGGTTATAAAAAGGGCATACAACTGGGGCTATTCATTTCAATCGCCGGAAGCTTACTCATGGTAATGGCAATACATTCAGAATCATTCCCGTTTATTTTGGGTGCATTCTTTGTCATCGCACTGGGGTTTTCCCTGCAACAAACAGCTGCAAATCCAATTGCCATTAATATGGGTGATCCATCACTCGGTTCCCACCGGCTTAATCTTGCAGGTGGAGTCAATTCTTTCGGCACAATGGTAGGACCCTTAATTGTAAGCCTGGCTTTATTCGGGAAAGCGATTGCCGGGGATACAGATAAAACAGGAGCATCTATTGGATCCATCTCAGGCTTATACCTTATTTTATGCGGAGCATTTGTTCTTGCAGTTATATTGTTCTCATTGGTACAAATGCCAAAAATGGGGATAGAAGAAAACAGGAATGATAAAACTTTAATACTCAGGACCCCCATGTGTATTGTAATTGGAATCCTTTGTTTGCTTATTTTATTCATTGGAAATGAATCATTCAAAAACGTAACAAATGATTATGGTCAATTTGTATTTCTCCTTGCGCTTGCAGTTCTGCTTACGCTGATCCTGGTATTCCTGCTGAACAAGTACTACTCGTTGAAAAAGCAAAAGGGTTTTGAGGCAAAAACATTTCCTCAGCTTCATTGGGGAATGCTTGCACTGTTTGTATATGTAGGTGTGGAAGTTTCCATTCAAAGCAATATGGGCGCCCTTTTAAAAACAAACGATTTCGGAAGCCTGGATGAATCCCGGATATCCCGGTTCATATCTTTGTATTGGGGAAGCCTCATGATCGGGAGATGGACCGGAGCCATTTCTCTTTTCAGGCTGAACAAACGATTGGAAAACCTCCTGACTATCCTCTTGCCATTTATTGCATTTTTCCTTATATTAAGTGTTAATCACCTCAGCGGGAACAAAACCCGCGACCTGCTTGTATATAGCTTTTGTATCAGTATACTGATAGCAGGATTCTTCTTTAGCAGGAGAAATCCTATCCGGACACTGATTACTTTTGGATTGCTGGGAATGGCTGCTATGCTAACCGGATTACTTTTCAAGGGGCAAATTGCGACCTACGCAATTATCAGCGGAGGATTGTTTTGTTCGATCATGTGGCCTTGTATTTTTTCCCTTTCCATTGCCGGACTTAAACAATATACTTCCCAGGCTTCCGGGTTTTTAATTATGATGATTCTGGGAGGAGCATTCATTCCTCCTTTGCAGGGTCGAATATGTGATTTGGACAAAACCCTGTCCGGGGGCCTTTTCGGGCTCTCTTTTGTGCACTTCTCGTACATAATACCCTTGTCCTGTTTTGCTTTCCTCCTTTTCTATGCATGGAAATCAGGGGCGCTTCTTAAAGCTCAGGGAATTGATTTTACCTCGAAATGAAAAATCTGTCAAAAACCGCTTCAATTAATAAAATTTATTAATTTGGCTGTCGAATTTTTAATTATCTTGCAAAGCAATTAAATTAAACAAATCAATAAACGAATGGGGTTGAAATTAGTTTCGTTAAAATGGGTTTTTGTATCATTGATCACCTTGTCTTTGTTATCCCTTGGCTGTGGACCCGGAAATAAGCAAAAGAAAGATTCAGAGGATGTTCAGGATACAGATACTGCCAAAATTTCACTTCTGAATGTTGGAGGAGAAATAATCAGCATTCCTTCTCCCATGCAGACGGCCTTTTTGATAAACAAGGTGGGTGTACCTTTCAGTAAAGAAATGCTAAATCCTGCCAACAAGCTGAACAGTTATTCCACAAAATTCCTGAAAGCGCTTAATTTAGGGGTTTATGGTGCGGATCTGGGTTATGTAACCATGTACGATCAGACACAGGACGCTCTGGCCT
>JABDEY010000078.1:0-9441 GCA_013286805.1 Bacteroidota bacterium
ATAATATTTATTGATAAAATCATTAAGTGCTAATGCAATTGCCTTAGCAAATTTAGGGGGAACAGCATTCCCGACCATTTTATATTGATCTGTGAGACTTCCGGAAAATTCAAAATCGTCATCGAATGATTGCAGTCTCGCGGCTTCTCTGACCGTTATAGTTCTTGCCTGTTTAGGGTCTGGGTGAATGTGTCTTAACCCATCTTTATATAAATGGGCTGGAATTGTATTACTAGGCTTATCCCATTTCAAAACATGGTACTTGTGAATATTTGAACGCTTGCCAGTAATTTCAAAATACAATTCCTTCAGAGAGTCAACTGAAGAATATTTATTTTGACCAGATTCAATATCATCTGTAAGTAACTGAAAGGTGGCAATATCTCTTTTGCTATGCATTCTAGGCAAATGATTGGGAATAGTGGTTGAACCTAATTTATGCGAATAATTTCGGCTTTGTATTCTAATAGGTTGTTTCAGAGGATGTAATTTTGGTAAATCATTAATTGCATCCTTTACTGTCGAAATATTTTCACTTTTATAACCTGGCAAAATAGTTCCATAAAAATCCTTTAAAGCTTCATAAGGATTACCCTTTATTTTATCTTTCCTCACTCCTAAAATTGCCATTCTTTTCCTTGCCTGCGGAACTCCGTATCTTGTACAATCAATAAGCGCATCCGTTTTTAAGTCGTTGGTTATTATATATCCACTTTTGGCAAATTCACATGTAATCCGCTCTGCAATTGAGACTCCCCCTGGATTAGCGCTAAGCAGGCCAGGAACATTTTCAAAAATGATGGCCTTTGGTTTAAAAAATGAAACAACTTTTAAATAGCTTTCGAAAAGAAAATTTCTATAATCATCATTCATTCCGTTTTTATCACGAATTCTTCCGGCAATTGAATAGGCCTGACATGGCGGGCCTCCTATTAAAACATCCAATTCGCCTTTTTTCTTTACAATTTCTTTAAGTCCAATTCCTGTCGAAAAAGTCGAATCACCTTCCCATCCATAGATTAACTCCTTGGTACGTTGAATATCAAATTGAAAGACCATTTCTGAAGCATTCTCATAACCCCATTTTTTCTTAAGTCGTTTAATTAAAGTATTACATGGTTCTTTTTCCCATTCGATGCACGCCAGAGTTTCATACAAGTGTGTTTGTTCAAATCCATCTGATAAACCGCCACAACCTGAAAATAAATCAATTAGTTTAAATCTGCTGCGCATAGTTATTTACTTAAATACTGCAACAATTTTTTGGCAATATGAAAACCTAATAAAGGCGGGACCGCATTCCCAACTTGCTTATTTTGTTGAGTTCTGTTTCCGGAGAAAACAAAACTGTCTGGGAATGACTGAAGTCTGGCATTCTCTCTCACTGTTGGTATTCTATTGTATTTGTAATGAAAATGATTTCTATGACCAGTATCTATAGTTTTTGATGGTTTTTTACTATGATACCTGGTCCATGCCTCATTAAATTTTCTACTATCTCCAACCCCGGGAGGCAAATTTCGATGGTTCCCTCCCTCTGGAACTTGTGAAATCACATTTATTACATGCTCAGTATGTTTAGTAGGAACATGATTATGTAAAATTTTAGAATTATTTCGCATCCTTATCTGATATTTTGTCTCAGGGCCTTTGTCGTATGTGCTTTTTTCTGAACCAAGTTCTTTATCTCTTGCAGGTAAATCACCAATGGCTTCAGAACAAGTGGTATAATTTTCTGGTTTCAGAATTTCATTTGGAAATTGATAAGTTCCATATTTAGGGTTCATACCTACAAAAAATATTCTTTTCCGTATTTGCGGCACTTCATAATCGGGAGCGAATAAAACCCGAAAGTTATTTGTGAATTTGAGTTTATTAAACTCTTCAATTATTGCATTTTTAGCTCGTCCATTGTAAAGTGTTGCGATTCCGGGAACATTCTCAATGATGATGGCATTAGGCTTTATTTTATGAGCTAATTTAAAGATGGAATAAAATAATTTGTTTCTAACATCATTTTTCATTCTTGCGCCTGTCAAAGAAAATCCCTGACAAGGAGGCCCCGCAATTATTACATCAATCTTATGACCTTTAATTGAAGACATTATCTCATCAATGCTTTTGTCAAGATGAAGATCAACTAACAACGTTTTGGAATTCTCGTGATTTGCCTTAAAAGTCTCTAATGCAAATTTATCATTATCAACACCTAAAACAATTTCAAACCCCGCTGATTCAAATCCAAAGGAAAATCCTCCACACCCAGAGAATAAATCAATGACCTTTAATTTTTTCCGCATACTTTGGTGGGCTTTTTTTGTTCTTAATTTTTTGTTCCACAGCTCTTAAAACGTGATTTGCGCAATCTTCCTCGCCGATCTCATAATAAATGATTTCACTTAAATAAGGAACCATTAAGTAGTTTTTTTCAACTTCAAAAATTTCAACAAGCTTGTAAATCTGTTCTTTGGTGGCTTTTCGCTCACTTCTTTCAATCTTGCTGAGAAAGGAAGTATCAATATCAAGTTGAGCAGCAATTTTCCTCAAAGGAAGTTCTTTATCCTCCCTTAATTGCCTGATTAAACTCCCTACAGTTATAAAAGTATTGGACTTAATATTTTGGCACATTTTATTCCAAAAGTAGGAGTCCAAATGAGGACTACCAAATTTTATATGGATTTTTTTCAATAAACGGCGGTATATTGTATCATTTACAGACGCTAACTTATGAAACCAGAGGTATTTTACCCTAATTTAGTTGTGGTAACGTTGTTGAAGTAAATTTTCTTGACGATAATGAACTTAGACTTAAAAGGTAAAAATGCACTCGTCTGCGGAAGCACCCAGGGCATCGGAAAGGCAGTTGCTCTCGAGCTCGCACTTATGGGAGCGAACATAATATTGCTTGCCCGGAACGAAGAACAACTAAAAAAAACACAGGCAGAACTCAGCCATAACAAATCCCAGCAACATGCTTATGTATGTGCTGATTTTACCCGCCCTGAAGAACTGAAATCCAAAATTGAAACATTTGTCAAAGAACAAAAGCAGATACATATCCTTATCAACAACACAGGTGGCCCGGCAGGAGGACCTCTTATAAACGCTGAATTAAAGGAGTTTACACAAATTTTTTCCAACCACCTGCTCTGTAATCATATTTTGATGCAGGCCACAGTGGAAGGAATGAAGAAGGAAAAATACGGGCGCATAATAAATATCATCTCCACCTCGGTCAAACAACCCATAAAAGGCCTGGGCGTATCCAACACCATACGTGCCGCAGTAGCTAACTGGTCCAAAACACTTGCCGGAGAACTCGCTCCTTTTGGGATTACGGTAAATAACATACTTCCCGGAGCAACGTTAACAGGCCGTCTCACTTCTATACTTGAATCAAAAGCACAGAAAACAGGGCACACCATCGAAGACATGAAAAACGAAATGCTCAACGAAATTCCAATGGCTCGTTTTGCCAGTGCAGATGAAATAGCCAACGCAGTCGCTTTTTTAGCTTCCCCCGCCGCCTCTTATATCACGGGTATAAATATCCCTGTGGATGGCGGAAGGACAGGATGCCTTTAAAAAACCTTCTCAGAAACAGCAAAAAAATCGGCAGTGAAGAGCATTTAAGAAATCTGGAGGAGGGTGACCAGAGCAAAAGCCCAGATTTATTAGCAGCGATGAACGCCGATTTTTTTATAGTATTCTGATTTCAACCCTTCTGTTCTGCTTTCTCCCCTCAGGGTTATCACTCCCATCCGGATTCTCATTCGGAAACGCAGGATGCAGTTTTCCATGTAACCTAATAAGCATACGATTTCTCGCAATACCTTCCTTCGTAAGTTCCGTAACCACAACATAAACCCTTCTGGAAGATAAACGCAGGTTATAAGCCTCACTTCCTTTGGAATCAGTATAACCTGCAACTTCAATTTTGCTGCTCTTGTTGCCTTTCAGATAAGAAATAACTTTGTCCATTTCCTGCCGATCATCTGCTCTGACTTTAGCGTTGTCAAAATCAAAGAGAAGTTTAGAAAAAGGAGCATTCCCCGCAGCGCTTTCCGGTAATTGTTTTTCGGCCGTATTTTCCGGTAAATGCCTCATTTCAGCCTTCAAAACACTTTTCATCATAGAATCATTTCTGGCAATAGAAGCAAAAACCTCCCTCCTGATCTCAGCCTTTTTGAGGGAATCTTTCTTGGCCGTCAGTTCTGTTTCCATAGCTGTTTTCCTTATTGCTTCTTTTGTCGCTTCTCTTGCCGCTGCTAAATCATGAGCCCGATTATCCAATGCGGATCTAACCACAGTAATCTCTTCCCTGAAATAATCCTTTTCCAGTAGCTCTATTTTATGCTTCAATTCCGCCTGCAGTTTATAATTATCCGGAGGAGCTGAATTCATTTCAAATAGTAGTTCTGTCTTCAAGGCAGAATATTTATTATTTACGCTGGTCAAATCGTCGGACCCAAGTTGGTCAATCCTTACCACACTGTCTTTATTAAATCGAATTGCCTGCATTTGTATTCCACTTGCAATAATCTTTAAATTACTTAAGGAAATATCCTGAGTTTCACCCTCCAGTTTGAACGAACCAATATCCATTGGGCTTAATCTGTAAAATTTAAATTCCCCATCCTTTGTCAGCTGAGCTGTTTCGACAAGCTGGTTCTGTGAATTATAAAAATTAAGAAAGCTCTTTGGAAAAGTAACTCCATTTTGATATTCCAGTTTCTTCGTGGACCTATCCGAATGAACGGCAACTTCATAAAGTTTGGCACCCGTTTCAGTACCTTCCATTACAAATGATCCCATTTCATCCGGTTTTAATTTGTAGAAATTGAAGATGCCGTTTCTGGTTATTTCTGCAGATTCTGCAAGATGACCCTGGGCATCATAAAAATTCAGTTTTTTATCCTCAAAAATAATCCCATCTTCCGACCTCATTGTTAGCATATTTATTTCTTTAACAGCAGTATTTGCTGATATAATATCAATCTTGTAATCAGCTTTAAGCTTAACATCACTTCCATCATCCATCTTAAAAAATGCAAACTCATCAGGAGCAAGCTTATGGAAAATAAATTTACCTTCCTTGTTAATAAAAGCTACCTCAACCAATACCCCATCCTTATCATAACTGTTCAGTCTTTTTCTTGGAATCAGCACTCCATCTTCAAAATTCATGTCTTTTAATGGCAGGGTACGCATGGAGATACCATCTTTTACAATCGTAACCGAATAGTTGGCCTGAAGCCCGGGATCTTCGCCATTTTCAAGTTTAAAAGAACCCAATTCATCATACGGCAATCGTTTAAACAAAAACTTCCCTTCACTGTTTAATTCAGCGGATTCAATCAGTTTGCCATTGGTATCATAAAACCGGAGTGTTTTTTTAGGAAAGACAAGCCCTTCCTTTACATTAAGCGTTTGAAGGGTATCCTTGCCTTTTAGGACTTTGATCTGATAAAGAGCCGGATCAATCTCATCCCCTTCCATCTTAAAGCAGCAGAATTGATCAGGAGGAAGAGAATGAAAAACAAATTGTCCGTTTTTTGTCAGCATAGCCGTTTCTATCAGCTTACCTTGCTTATTATAATAACTCAGTTGTTTTTTCCGGAAAAGGTAGCCATCCTGAGTTTGCATTTCATTTGTGTTCATGTGCTGGCTAACAACACCATCCTTCACAATCGAAATTTCATAATTAAGTTTCAGGTCGGTTTCGGGTTCAGGTTTAAAAATTCCAAACTGATCCGAAGACAATTTTCTAAAAGTGAATTTCCCTTCTTTATCTGCCACCGCGACTTCAATAATTTCCCCCGTTGAGTTATAACTATAAAGTATCTTCTTGGAAGTGACTACTCCATTTTGAATCTGTTTATTCCGGACAGTATCCGCATGAAAAATAAAATTAATGGCATACTGGAGACTATCCTTGTCGCTTGTTCCCATCCGGAAGGAGCCCTTCTCATCAGGTGCAGGCTTGTTGAATACAAATGATCCCTTCCTGTTCAGCAAAGCAGTTTCAACAAGCGTACCCTGCTCATCATAAAAGCTTAATTGTTTTTTAGGGAAAATAAATCCATCCTCTTTCTGCATATCCTCCCGCTGAAGCGTTTTCAGGTCACCGTTCGCCTGCTGAATAAGAATTTTATAATCCAGTCTGGCATCAGCATCATCCTCGAATTTGAATACAGCTAACTTATCCGGAGCAAGTTTATGAAAAACAAAATCGCCATCTCTTCCGGCAAAAGCCACTTCAATAACTTCCCCATCGCTGTTATAGGAGCGTACAATCTTCCTGGGGAAAACAAACCCATTCTGAATCCTTTTGGCACTGATTAAAGTGTTTCCTTTTAAGAAATCCAGGTCATAAATCCTAGAGTCCTTCTCCTTCTCCTCCTCCTCAAACTTAAACAAACCTGGTTCATCTGCTTTTAGTTTATGAAACACAAACCTTCCCTCTCTGTTTATGACAGCTGTTTCAATCAGATCACCTCTGGTATTATAAAAGTCGAGCTTTTTTCTGCTAAACAGAAACCCATCCTCAATTTGCATACTGTTGAAGGGGAGAACAGTGATGGCTGAATCTTTGCCTGCGATTAGCTTAATTTTATAAAAAAGACTTGTGTCCGCTTCTTCTCCCTCGAGTCTGAACAGGCCAAATACATCCGGAGGTAATTTCCTGAAAACGAAAACACCGCCCTTGGTTAATTTTGCCGTTTCAAGCAATTTACCTTCAGGGGTATATAAATATAATTTACGGATAGGGAATGATGGAATACTGTCTGCATCCAGATCGGCCTTCTCCCGCTTCTTTTGCAGAATTTGTTGTCTAAACTTATCAGCATTACCAAGCTTCAGATTTTCCAGAGCCGTTAATTTATTCAACTCATTCAATTTCCTTTCATCTATCAGTTCTTTTTCTTCAGCTTCATTTTTCGAATTATTCACCTTGGTTATTGAGTCCAACCGTGAAGCACTAAGCCTGTCAATCAGCACAAATCCATTTCCGGATCTGGCAGCTTCTTTTGTTATCCCCTGAATTCTTATTTTTACAGAATTAACACTATCTCCCTCAGCCTCTCTCATTTTAAATAGACCTGGCTGATTGAATGATATCGTATTAAATACAAAAGTTCTGTTTTTTGTCATACAGGCTGTTTCCAGAATATCGTTCTGATTGGAATAAAAGCTCAGGTTTCTTTTGGGAAACAGAATTCCTGACTGGAACTGCATCACTCTTTCTCCTGCACCATTTGAAATAAAATGGACAGTATACGCAGTGGAATCCCAATTTTCATCTTCCAGCCTGAATGCTCCTGGTTCACTGGCACCGATAGTTGTAAACGTGAAAGCTGAATCCATTGATAATAAAGACCGTTCAATCAGGGAGTCGTTGAGAGAATAGAAACCAAGTCTTTTGAAGGGGAAGAGGGTTCCATGCAGGAATTGCATTTTCTTTTTTTCTGAACCACCTGCTGCAAATGAAACAGGGTAAGTTGTCTCATTCTCCCCTTTTTCCAGTTTAAACAACCCTGGCTGATCAGACCCAAGCTGATGAAAAACAAATTCTCCTGTATAGTTTAAAACAGCTGATTCAATAAGTACTCCTGTCAGGTTAAAAAAGTTTAGCCGGGTTTTGGGAAAAACAAACCCATCCTTCACCGGAACAAGTTGTATGGTATCCAATCCAATACATACAATGGCTTTGTAGGTCGCCTCCGGGTCCTGATCCTCCAGTTTAAATAACCCTGATTTACCATATTTCAGCTTATTAAAAACAAAAACACTTTTTTCATTTAAGGAAGCTGTTTCAATTTTCTTATGAAGTGTATCATAAAAATTAAGTTTCAGATCAGACAGATTATAAATATCTGCCAGACACATTTCAACCGTTTTTTCTTTGTAGTTTAATTTAGTGGTTTTTGCATTTAGTTTATTTACGTAAGCGGACCAGATTTCATATTCATCTGAAGATGTTCCGGTTAAAGGAGCCTTCTTTTTAATGTCAAAAAAGGCATTTTTAATTATTGCCTTCTGTATCCACTGGCGCTTGTTGATATCAACTCTTTTGGAAATTTCAACCAGTTGGAAAATATCATAAGCTTTGCATTGCCTGGGTAAAGTAACCTCTGCCGAAAAATAAACAATTCCTTTTCCCTCAAAAGTGAAGATGTATGCGACGTCCCTTAATAAAGTAAGCTGGTATTTTCCATCCTTGTCAATAACAGAGCGGGCAACTTTATTTTGCGTGTTTTTCTCCACGACAGTTACAAACAGATCTCTTGGCTTTCCATCTGAAGTATGCACCAAACCTTTTAAAACTGTTTCCAGAACATTATCACATAAGGTGATAGAATAAATATCCAGGTCATCATTATCTCTGTCGTTTTCCGCTCTCGAAGAAGAATAATAGGCTTTGTCATTCTCATGGTCAAGCATGAAGAACATGTCATTACCGGTAGTATTAATAGGATATCCCAGATTTTCAGGAACTGTCCATGTATCATTTTTCAGCTCAGACCTGAAAATATCAAAGCCTCCGATACTGTTATGACCCTTGGAAGCAAAATACAAATATTTGCCATCAGGGGTTACAAAAGGCGACTCCTCGTCAAACTCCGTATTAATAACAGGCCCAAGATTTTCAAGAGGCCCCCAGGTTCCTGAAGTTGTTTTAACAGATTTGTAAATATCCCTTCCCCCAAGTCCCCCCTCTTTGTCACTTACTACATAAAGCGTATTATCCAAAACACTGTAACTTAAACTGGTTTTCCAGTCAGAAGAGTTAATTTCTCCGGCATGTTCCAGCGGCTTTGGTCTGGACCATCCCTGTTCCGTTTTGGCACTGGTATAAAATGTTCCGTTCTTGGTTCCCCGGCAGAAGTAAAGCGTTTTACCATCCACAGAAAGAAAATTAACAGCTTCATTTTTGGGCGTATTGATCGGTGGTCCGATAGACTTAGCCTCACCCCAGCCATTTTCTTCCAGTTTCGAAACATAAATATCTTCGAAATATTTCCCCTCCTCCGGATCCAGTTTATCTTCTCCGCTTCCCTTTCTGCGTGACGTGAAATATAAAAGCGAATCATCCGGAGAGAGCACCGGTCCATAATCATGGTATTTACTGTTAACATTTTCTCCCAGATTGATAATTTCATATTCCTTCTTTCTGCCGTTGAATTCCATCTTATTAACAGGACGTTCCATTAGATCTCTTGCATTCTTACACTCCTCTATGTTTCTCTTTACCTCATTGGTTAAAATAATTCCCTGCTTGTCAGCACCTGAAAAAACAGATTTTCCATGGGCAAAAATATTCCGGATGGATATGATTCTTTCCGGCTTAAATGCCAAAAGATAATTTCGGTAACATTTTATCGCATCATCCAGTCGGTTATCCAGCTGATAGACCTTTCCCAGATAATAGTATAGCTC
>JABDEY010000078.1:9451-10630 GCA_013286805.1 Bacteroidota bacterium
GTCAGAGGAATGACTGGAAACGAATTCAAAATAAGGAATGGATTTGAGCTTCAGGGAATCGGAAAAATAATAGGATTGGGCAAGCTCGAAATTGTATTCTACATTAGCAGAATCAAAAGTAATAAGTCTGTTATATAAACTGATTGCGGAGTTAAGGTCTCCTTTGTCGAAGTTTTTACGGGCATTATCAAGAATTTTGGCGGCATCCTTTTGAGCCAGTAAGGAGGGAGTGGCAACTACAATAAAAAACACGAAAAAACCTAACCTAAAAGTATTCCTTATAAGCATGCATGTAAAAATAGTGTTTTTAATTACTTATTTACCAGTAATTTAAACCCCTTCCCATGGATATTAATGATTTCAACTTTAGGGTCGCCCTTTAAGTATTTACGAAGGCGGGTAACAAACACATCCATACTACGACTATTAAAATAATTATCATCTTTCCAGATAGCATTCAAAGCGAAATTGCGGTCCAGCACATCATTTCGGTTTACACATAAAAGACGCATCAGTTCCGACTCTTTGGTAGTAAGATTCTGCTCCTTCTTTCCAATTTTCAGAACCTGGTTTTCGCAATCGAAACGGTAAGCGCCGACTTCAAATATTTTAATGGACTCATCAACACTTGCCCGGTTTGACGTTCTCCTTAAAATTGCTCCAAGCCGGAGCAATAATTCCTCCATACTGAAAGGTTTGGTAATGAAATCATCAGCACCTGCAGTAAATCCTTCAATCGCATCTTCCTTCATTGATTTTGCAGTCAGGAACACGATGGGAATTGTTTTGTTCTGGGCACGAATCTCTCTGGCCAGCGTAAAGCCATCTTTCAGGGGCATCATCACATCGAGCAGGCATAGGTCATAGACGTTTTTTTTGAACATTTCAAAACCTTCCTTACCATTTTTTGCCCAGGAAGTGGAATAATTCTTTGCCTCCAGATAGTCCATCAGAAGTTTGCCGTGATTAGCGTCATCTTCGGCTAAGAGTATCTTGATTTTTGTCTGAGTTTCCATAGTGTTTCTTTAATGTTGTTGCTTAATTACAGGGCTTTCGAATTTCAGGTATGATCACCGTGTATTGACTTATTAAATTCGTTCCAGGGAAAATGAATGATAAATATACTTCCTTTTCCGGGCTCACTCTCCACTGTTATTGTCCCCAAATGTTTTTCCACCA
>JABDEY010000079.1 GCA_013286805.1 Bacteroidota bacterium
GATTGGCCTTGATAAAACGTCTTTTGCGGCAAGAATCCGGAAAATATACCTCGACGTTTCCTCATTTAACTGCAGGTCGTAATAGTTATTTGCTTTCTGTGTGTCCAAAGCCTTTTGAACTCCGGCAATACCCATGTTGTAAGATGCCGCCGCTAGTGTCCAGTTGTGAAACTGTACGTAAGCTTCTTTGAAATATTTACAGGCAGCTTCAGTTGATTTTTCCATATTGTAGCGCTCGTCAACTACTGAATCAATTTCAAGGCCACAGGATTTAGCAGTTTCTTCCACTAGTTGCCAGTATCCGGCAGCACAGGCATTGGAAACACTATTTGTCAGACCGCTTTCTACAACAGCAATGTATTTGAAATCATCCGGAATCCCATACCGCTTAAGAATAGGTTCAATTATAGGGAACCAATGACTTGCGCGTTTATATACCAGAAGCGTCTGGCTTTGCCAATAGGTATTTATCAGCAGTTCCCTATCAAGGCTTTCTATAACAGAGAAGTCATTTTGTGGTACCAGGTCGCCTGCAAAATTAAGTTTCTTTGAAATATTCAGCCTGGAATAGCCGGGGTTCTCATCTTTCGTAAACTCAGCCGAAAAATTAAAAAGTTTTACCGCTAGGAACAGAAGTAAGAAACAACATAAAGAGAATGCCGGTTTCAGGATTTTACTTATGCGCATTTGGACCTGGCTTGGATGTTTTTGTAATGTATAAAAGCAAGCTAAAGACGAGCAGGAAATAAAGCCCGAAAATAACCATATGGATATACCCCCAATCTTTAATAAAACAAATGATCAATACAGTAAACACCATAGAAAAAAGGGAAATTCCCGTCAATGAAATGGAAACTTGCCTGTCAGACAAGCCCAGATAAGAAAGGTGATGTGTGGTATGATCCCGACCTCCGATAAAAGGAGATTTACCGCGGGAGATCCGATTAATGACAACGGCTGTCGTGTCGCAAATTGGAATTATGAATGTTAAAATGCTTACAAAAAACTGTTTGGATTGCACCTGTTGACCATGCGAATCACTTGAGTTCCAAAAGTAGAGTACCCCGATACTGGCTAAAAAAACACCTAGAAACTGACTTCCTGTATCCCCCATAAACAGTTTTGAAGGATGCCAGTTGTAATACAGAAAACCTGTTAAAGAGCCCAAAATACCTAACAGTAACAGAACATGCATGTTCGTTCTGATTTGATGATCCAGAAATATGATCAGCAGGGCTGCACTGATGATTGTAATAGAAATACAAGTTGTGATCGCATCCATATTGTCAAGCATATTTAATGAATTCATCAGGCCAACTATCCAGAAAACGGTGAACAGGTAATCTGCCCATAGCCACGGGAAAATATGAATAACAATTCCGGAAAGGATTAAAATAAAAGAACAAATAACCTGCACCAGAAATTTCAGGAGGGGTTTGGTGTTGTATGCATCATCAGCAAGCCCCATTAAAAAAGCAACGGAGCAGGCCATAACAATTCCAAGGAATTGATGATTACCCATAATGGGTGATTCGCTGCCAATAAAGGAATAACCTATAATACTTAAAAGGAAAATCACATAAAAAGAAATTCCGCCCAAAGAAGGTTTTGATTCTTCGCTCCATCTTATAAATGGCCCTTTAGCGTTTCTGATTCCCAGCGTCTGTGAAAATTTTAAGAGTAAGCCATTTAATAATACAGAGAATACAATCGTAGCAATAAAGAAAAAACCATATGTTAAAATTCGAGTGTGCTCCATTTAAAACGGATTCGGGAAATGAGGGGACAAAGGTAAGAAAATCAAGGTGTTAAAACAAACTGACCAGATCTTTAAAGGCAATGCCCTTTGAATCCTTTTCAGATACAAGAGGGTTTTTGATACCCCAGTCAATATTCAGGTCCGGGTCATTCCAGCGAATGCAAAGTTCCGAGGCTTTATGATAAATATTGGAGCACTTATACAGGAATTCGGTATGCTCCTGTAAGGTTAAAAAACCATGCGCAAAGCCTTCCGGAATCCACAACATTGTTTTATTCTTTTCTGAAAGCTCAATCTTGAAATACTTCCCAAAGGAATTTGATTTTTTACGGAGATCAATTGCAACATCCAATACTGCTCCTTTAACAACACGAATCAGCTTAATCTGTGCAAAAGGAGGATTTTGCAGATGCAGGCCCCTCAGCACATTTATTTTGGATTGACTATGGTTGTCCTGAAGAAAAGTAACAGGGGGACAATATTCATTGAACGAAACCTGATTATAGGACTCGTAGAAATAACCTCTCTCATCTTCAAATGCTTTCGGTTGAATGACCCATAATCCTTCAAAGGATGTTTTGCTAAACTGCATGTGTTCTTTTACTTAACGGTTGAGTAAATTCTTCCAGAAGGATTTATCTTTCTTTTTGTGCTGATCATCATAATAGCCATAGCCGTAGCCGTAACCATATCCATAACCATACCCATATCCATAATTATAATAACCATAGCGATTTGCATCAATGTCTATACCATTGAGAATAATAGACAAACGCTGGATCTTATTTTCATTGTATAGCCGGTCAAGGTTTTGAATAAAAGTGCGCTTGGAATAATCGGCCCGGAAAATATAAACGGGATAATCCGCCCTTTGAATCATCGAAATACCATCCGTGACAAGTCCAATCGGGGGGTTATCGATAATAATCATATCGTATTGTGTTTTCAATTCGACAAGCACTTCATCCATGTATTTGCTTAGAATCAATTCGGAAGGATTTGGAGGAATGGGCCCTGCAGTAATAAAATCAAGATTTTCGAGCGAACTGTGCTGTATACATTCTCCAGGCGTATCTCTGCCAATGAGCATTGTACTCATACCCTTAATGTTATGAACGCCAAACCCAAGGTGGATTTTAGGTTTACGCATATCCAGGTCAAGAATGATAACTTTTTTCCCTGCGTAGGCAATAATCCCAGCCAGATTGATTGCGACAAATGTTTTCCCTTCACCGGAAATGGTAGAAGTAACAGCCATGATTTTAGGCCCCGGTTCATTGGAAATGAACTGAAGGTTAGCTCTGACAGAACGGAAAGCTTCAGCGATCAATGATTTTGGGTTCTTGTCAACCAACAGCTGGGAAACGGGAATATCCTTTTTGTATTTTGGTATGATTCCCAGCGTAGAAATGGCACTATTGGTCTGTTTGGATATCTCATGTAAGGAATTGATATCGTTGTGCAGCAAATAGCGTATTAAAACAAGCAACAGTCCGGCGAAAAACCCCAATGCAAGAGCTATGCTGAATGCGATCGTCCGGTCAGGGGAAACCGGTATTTTCGGAATAAGCGGTTCTTCCAGGGAGATGTTTTTTGAAACGGTTCCTTCCTTGGAAATAGTATACTCCGTTCTTCTTTCAAGTAACAGGGTGTAATATTTTTCATTAATGGAATAGAGTCGCTGAAGTTTGAGAAACTCCAGTTCATTTTCAGGAATAGTGCGGGAGTTTTTTTGGAATTCATCTTTTCTAAATTCCCAGTTACCGGCTTTGTCCTTGATTCGCTGAGCCAATGCACGTATGGTTTCCACCAGCAGCTTTTTCTGAATATCAATCTGGAAGTTGATGTTTTTAATGGTTTCAGCACTGGGGGTTAACTGATAAAGCATTTCTTCTTTCGTGATCAGCAGTTTTTGCAGGTTTTCGACAGGGATCCGGATGGCTGCTTCGTACTCTGTTCCGGCAAGAATGGAAAGTAAATTATAGGCGTCAACCGCTTTCGACTCTTCAATTTTTTTAATTACATTATCGAGGAGTTCAGCCTGGACCTCGTTATTAACCACCCGGTCTTCTAATTCATTTTCCCGGCTTGCTTTGGCTGTTGCAATAATATCATTGTCTTTGGCCGGATTGTTTTTTTTAAATGCCTGCAGGGCAGTCTCTGCATCCCTTAATTTTTCGTAAGAAAGGTCCAGTTGCTTATCGATGAAACTGATTATCTTCCCGGCACTTTCGCTTTTTCGTTCTACATCTGAGAGTTTAAACTCGTTAGCTATACTTTCAACAATCTCTTTTGCTTTGAGCGGGTTGTTGTCGCTGAACGATATTCTGATAGTCTTTGCCGCATCGCTTAATAATTTGATCTGCAGCCTTCCAATTGAATTACTCACCACATCATCCATGGAATTAAGAATGAAAAAATAAGGAGTCTTCTTCAAAGAGGTTTCTTCCTCCAGAATACCTTTCAGATTAATAATTTTGATCTTAAAGGTTAAATAGGGAGTTGCCGTCCAGTTGGAATCTGAAAAAGTATAAACATGCTTTACCGCATTGATCGAAAAGGTTATCTGGCCATTGGACTTATCCTTAAAGTCAATATACAAATGTATTCCCTGAATGGCAGGCTGGTGATTCAAAATTTCAACAGAATAGGGAGTGGATTTATAGGACTCCATTGACTTGAAAGTGCCTTCGTTGTAATAACTGATTTCCAGAGGTAGCTTGGCCAGTGATCTTTTAACAAAATCCCTGGACCTTAAATAGGCAATATCTTCTGAAAGCGCATTGTCCTGATCGGAACCGGCAAATGACTGAATGTTGAGTATCTTATTTGGAGTATCATCCGAACGTAATTGTATAATACTGGAGGCTTCGTAGACGGGCAGCGTATAGCGCAGATAAGTATAACATAAAAACACTGAAATACTTATAAACAACACTATCCAAACGATGCATTTTCGGAGAATGCTGATAAAAAGACCCAGTTCAAACTCAGAACCAATTCTTTCCAATCGTTCCTTGTATTGCTCTAAATTTTGTTGTGAATTGGTTACATCCTGAAACATATAATGGCTTCTGATTTACTCCCCACAGGGGACTTCATTACTGGGGCCTGTTAACATAGTATAATTCATATACTATCAGAAAGGAAGAAAGAATACTGAGAATCGGGCCAATTTCATTTACAATACCCTGACTGATTCTTAAACGGGGTTCCACATAAATAATGTCATTTGCCTGTAATACAATATTACCCTCTGGCAACCCGCTGATTTTTGAAAGATCTATGTGATATACTTCCGATTTGTCCGTTGCTCTTCTGATCAGTTTTATTTCGTATGCTTTACCGTCATTGGAAAGCCCTCCTGCCAAAGCCAGCGCTTCAAACAATGTGGTATTATTGTGTTCCAAAGGAATCACTTTGCTTTGTCCACCCGTTCCAGGGAAAATAATGACCCGGCGGCTTACGATCTTTAACATAACAAATGGCCGGATATAGTATAAGCTGTATTTTTCCTCAAGCATTTGTTCTGCCTGCCGGATTGTCAATCCTTTTAATTTTGTTTGTATCAAAACCGGCAGCTTTGTATTCCCATCAATATCAATCGTGTATTGCAAAGCTGATTGGTTCAGGTTTTGCCCTCCGGTTGCAGTTGAACTTGTCACATCCGTCAGTTTAAATCCGTCATTTGAATACAACCTGAATTCGATGACATCATTCGCGGAGATTTTATATTCCTGAACTGCAAGGGTATCCTTCATTTGTGAATACTGGTAGCCTCTTGGAGTTCTGAGCATTAAGCTGGGATTCAGCAATCTGCACCCAGAGAATCCGATCAGGAGGATTAATAAGTAAACTATTTTTTTCATGGGCACAAAATTACTTAAAAAATAGCAATTCATGAATTTAGTAAGGAATAGTACAGATTTTTGGTATCTGTCACAAGCCTGGTATAGTGAAATTTTTCCTTCACCATGTTCCATCCGGCTGAACCAAGTGCAGTGCGAAGTTCAGGATTTTCGATTAGTTTAAGTAAATATCCTGCAAATGCAGAACTGTCATTTATCTCTGCAAGCAGTGCAGTTTTGTTTTTTATGACAACATTTTCAATCCCGCCGACATTTGTAGAAACTATAGGCTTGTTGGCAGCCTGAGCCTCAATCAGGCTTACAGGTGTACCTTCATTAAAGGAAGTCAGGCATACAATATCCAAACCCGCCAGCGCCCAGTCAACGTCTTTTATCCAGGAAGTAAACGTCAATATACTTTCCAGATTTAAGCTGTGAGCCAGCGTTTGTATTTTTTCCTTTTCTTCTCCATCGCCAATAATAAACGCCCGCAATTTTTGGTTGCTGGCATGTTGGACAAAATGGAGGGCTCTTAAAAACAAAGCATGATTTTTAACCGGAACCAGTCTCCCAATAATTCCAATAGCTACTTCATTCTGTTCCAGGTTGTAGTGTTTTCGGAAGGAAATGCGTTTTTGCCCCCTGTTTTCCTGAAAGCGGTCAAGATCGAATCCTAAAGGAATAACCCTGATTTTATCAGCGGGAACTATCTTGTGAATGAGGGAAAGCTCTTCTTTTTGCTTATCACTTATCGCAATTATGGCGGAAGTACGTTTACCCAGTTGCTGTTCAATTGTTTTAAATACTACTGTTTTTGCCCGGCCAAAGTAGCTGTGAAAAACATGTCCATGGTAGGTATGGACTGTAAAAGGAACCTTACATGAAAATGCGGCAAGTCGACCTATCGCTCCTGCCTTGGCAGCATGCGTATGGACGATATCGGGTTTAAAATCCAGAATTAGTTTCCTGATTTGCCTGTAGGATTCATAATCGTTTAAAGGGTTGATGGACCTTTTCATCGAAGGGATAATTACCGGGTCAATTCCCAGTTTTTTTACAATATAATCCGAACTTGCTTCTGTTTCATCTTTTGTTCCGCCTACCAGCAATGTTTCAAATTCAGGTGCAAGGTAGCGGGTGAGATAAGCTACATTGTAGGTTGGGCCTCCAAGGTTAAAACGGTTTATGATTCGCAGTATCCTTGGCATGAGTTTATTCGCATCATTTATCTTATTTTACGGAGTTTATGAATCTGCTTTAGGCAGATTATCGCATGTATTTTTTCCACCAGTATTGAAACACAACCAATCCCCAGATTCTTGCTGCTGCATCGCCCGGATTCTTTGAAAACAATTGGTTCAGCAAAATTTGGATGTCTTTATATTCAAATAACCCCTGTTCATGGATTAAGTTTTCGCTTAGCAGATCATCCATGACCAGGCTTTTTAAATCAGTCCTCAGCCATTTTAACAGGGGCACTTCAAAACCATGTTTAGGCCTGTTCCATAATTCCACAGGAAGTTGTGAACGAAAAGCGTCCTTTAGAATAAGTTTTCTTCCCTGGTCCGCAATTTTGTAGGATGCAGGTAATGTAAAGGCAAAATTAACGACTGAATAATCCAGAAAAGGGACCCTTACTTCAAGGCTATTTGCCATGGACATAGTGTCCACCTTCGTCAGCATATCATTTTGAAGAACCAGATTCATGTCTGTCAGGAGAACAGAATTAAAATCCGGGTTCAGGTACTGAAGCAGCAGATCCTTTCTTTTACTGTATTCAGCAGAACTTGTGTTTGACCTTACTAACTGATGAACGGCTGTTTCAGAAGCAAAGCCAGCCCAGGACCAGTATCTGTCTTTTAATGATAAACGTGTTCCTTCGCTGAATTTTTGTAATTGCCGGACTTTATTTCCAATAATTGAATTTCTTGACTTGGGCAATACACTCCATAAGGGTGATGTTAAGCCCATAAGGGATGTCAGGAGCGGATGGTACCTGATCCTGAATTCAGCTGCATGTTTCGTGTAACCGGCAAATAATTCATCTGCCCCATCTCCAGACAAGGCTACAGTAGCATGTTTCCTGGTATGCATGCTTAAAATATGAACTGCAAGTGCCGAGGAATCTGCAAAAGGTTCGTCCAGGTAGTCCAGTACCTGAAAAAGATTCCCCAACAAATCATCATTACAAAGAGAAAAGACGGTATGATCAGTATTGAGTTTCTTTGCGACTAAGATTGCATATTCCGTTTCATCAAACAAGGGTTCATCTCTATATCCGATCGAAAATGTTTTCAAATGCGGTGTATGCCTGGCAGCAAGAGCTGTAATAACCGAGGAATCAATACCTCCGCTTAAAAAGCAGCCAAGAGGAACATCTGAAATCAGTCTTTTTTGGACAGCTTCATCCAAAAGTGATGACAATTGATTTTGGGCAGTAAGATAGTCGGGAACAGCCGGCAAAAATTCCTGGTAAGGAATCTTGTAATAACAGCAGGTGTTAATTTCCTTGTTCCTGATCAGTATATAATGTCCCGGCTGTATTTTGCATACATTTTTTAAAACAGAGTGAGGAGAGGGGATATAATTTAATTGAAGATAGGTGAACAGGGAGAATTCATCCAGTACCTTTGGAATATCATACATCAGGAGCGCTTTCAGTTCAGATGCAAAAGCAAAATAGTCACCATCCTGAAAAAAAAGCAAAGGTTTAATGCCATACCTGTCACGTGCAATAAAGAGTTCCTCAGATACATTATCGTAAATAGCCAGCGCAAAAAAGCCATTTATTTTTTCAAGACAAGCAGGTCCTTCTTCCATGTACATGTAAAGCAGCACTTCTGTATCGCTATTCGATTTTAGGGGTATCTTTTTTTGAATTAATTCTTCCCGGTAGTGTTTAAAGTTGAAGAACTCTCCATTATAAATGACCGTATATCTGCCGGTATGATCCGTAAATGGTTGTGCTGCAGAAGCAGACGTATCAATAATGGCTAACCTGCGGTGTGCCAATGCAATGTTCCGGTGAACAAATATCCCCTCTCCATCCGGCCCTCTTCGTTGCAGGGCCTTTACAGAGGCGTTTATTTTGGGCAAGCAATCCCTGCCTTTTTCGGTAAATGCCAGTATGCCCGTTATTCCACACATTTGGAACCAAAAGTAGTTAAATACAAACCTGTAAAAGTGATAAGCCCGTTTATAGGTAAAAGTTCAAATCCAAATTCATAGCCCCCCAGCCATTGTTTTGAATACCTGTTGAGGATAAAACACAGTACAGGAGAAAGAACACAGATGAAAGGGGCCCATCCGTCTCTTATTTTAAACCCTGTGAACAGACCAAATGCATACAGGCCCAGCAAAGGGCCATATGTATAGCCGGCGACAGTAAAAAGCTTTTCCAGAATGGCTGAATCGTTCAGGCTTTTGAAAAACACAACAACGCAAAGCAAAAGGATGGCGAAACCAAGATGTATCATATGCCGGATTTTCTTCTTGTTCATTTCATCTTCCCGTTTTTGGAAACCCAGGAAATCAATGCAGACAGAAGTGGTCAGGGAGGTAAGCGCCCCATCGGCGCTTGGATAGGCTGCAGAAATCAGCCCGATTACAAACACGATTCCTGCAAATTCTCCCAGATGATTCAGCGCGATTACAGGGAATAGATCATCCGTTTTGGATGGAATTGCCATACCTTTTCCCTGTGCATAAAAATAAAGGATTGCTCCCGGCCTCCGGAATAAGTTTATGCAGGCCTTCAATGATTAGTTTCTCGGATGCTTTATCTACATAGGTAACAAAGTCATTTGTCCCTTTTACTTCAACGTCTCCAGGAAGAACCTTCGCCCGTTCAGACAGGATAAATCTACCTACCTGTTCTGTAAGCCCGCAAACTTCGTGGCAAACAGATTCAAGACGGAACATGTTGCTTGGGCTTTTTAAACCACCAGATACCTGCTATTCCAAGGATAAAAAGGAAAGAGGAAATCAATTCCGCCTGAGTTATAGCATGCCCGTATATGATATATTTTGTATTGATCCGGATTTTTTCAATGAAAAAGCGTTCCACTCCATTCAGAATCAGGTAAACACAAAACAAGACACCAGGTGTTGTGATTCTTTTTCTCAGGCCCCACAAAACAAAAAACAGGGCTATGCATACCATAGCTTCATAAAACGGAGTCGGAAAAACCGGAGTTTCCAGCATCGCGCAATACCTCCCTGAACAACCGGGAATTGGAATACCCACACCATTTACATTATGCGGATAGCGATAGCTCCAGCACCAATCCGG
>JABDEY010000080.1 GCA_013286805.1 Bacteroidota bacterium
AGGATTTTTCTTTTAAAGATAAATTGTCACCGGAAGGTGAAGTTATGGCTGAAAAAATAAGAGGCTCTGAGTCAGTAAGCATTCATATTCGCAGGGGAGATTACATCAGCAATCCGGATACTACAAATTATCATGGAATTTGCGGAACAGGATATTATTTGGAGGCCATTCGGCTGATCAATGAAAAGGTTTCAAATCCTGTTTTCTTTATTTTTTCGGACGACCCCGATTGGGTAGATACTAACTTTAAACCAGGGGTAGATTTTCATATTGTCAGTAAGGAGAATGGAAAAAGCGCATCCGAAGAGTTGAATTTAATGACCTTGTGTAAACATGCCATTATTGCAAACAGCTCCTATAGCTGGTGGGGAGCCTGGCTCATGAATAATCCCGGGAAGGTAGTAGTTTCTCCAAAAAGATGGATAAAGGATAGTTCAGTTAACACAGATGACCTTTTCCCAGGCACATGGATACGAATTTAATTCCAAAAGTTACGGTTTTGATGCCGGTTTATAATGCTGCTCTTTTTTTACGGGAAGCAATTGAAAGTATACTTTCTCAATCTTTCAGGGATTTTGAATTGTTAATTATCAATGATGGTTCAACGGATAACTCAATTCAAATAATTGAAAGTTTTAGTGATCTGAGAATCAAGGTTGTTAATAATGAACAAAATCTGGGTGTAATAAAATCTCGGAACAAAGGCCTGGTCCTTGCCAGGGGGGAGTATATTGCCAATATGGATGCAGATGACATCAGTCTGTCTTCAAGGCTTGAAAAACAAGTTCAGTTTCTTGACCGGCATCCGGAGGTTGTTGTTTTAGCCACAAAGCTGACTTTAATTGATGAAGAAGGGAAAGGACAAGGTTATTGGAAGGACGATTATAATTGTACAACCATTGAACAAATTAAACAAACACTTCCTGTAATTAATTGCATAGGTCAGCCTACTGTAATGATGAGGAATGATATTGTTAAAAAGATAAGGTATAACGAAAAATTTTTACACAATGAAGATTGGGGATTATGGCTCAATATCCTGTCAAATGGGCATGTTATTGCTAAATTAGAAGAAACATTAGTAAACTATAGGATACATACAAACAGTTCAACTTCACAGGCAAATTCTAAAGGAGTAGGGGAAAAAATTATAAAATTCAAGTTAAACTATTTATTAGACAGCAGTAAAATATTGAAATTCAGAACTACTGAATATTCAGTTTTACTTTCTTTCGTAAAAGACCTGGTCTCCTATGGAATGCCCTCATTTTATTCTGTATTGGCAAATATGTATCATACTTCTCCGGTTCAATTACTGAAGCAATGGAAAGTTGCACGCGATTACTTTTCAGATTCAGCTATTTCGGCGGGCCCGGTTTTCTTTTTCCCATTTTATCATGCAGGTGGTGCGGAGAAGGTTCACGCTTCTATTGTGGAAGCGATTGGAAATCCGAATTCCCTGATCCTTTTTAATGGAATCTCGCAGGGAGATGCATTTTTAAGTGCTTTCAAAAAAAAGGCAACTGTGCTGGATGTTTCCCTGTTGGTTAAATTTGATTTTGCAAAACGCTGGTTGAAGAAAAAGATAGAAACTATTTGCCAAAAGAATAAAAACACTATTTTATTCGGAAGTAATTCTGAATTATTTTACGATTTTATTGCTGATATTCCTGAAGATACGAAGGCTATTGACCTGATCCATGCATTTGTTCACATTCAGGAGATTGGCGCAGAAAACTGGAGTATTCCGGTGGTTGCCAATTTGACCAAACGGGTTGTTATTATAAAAAAAACGATCGAAGATTTAAGGAGTTTATATTTTAATAAATATATACCGAAAGAATTACTCGACAGAGTTGTATATATAGGTAATTTTGCAGAAGAGAGGCCGGTCATCCGGAAAAATAATGTGGGCAAATTGATTGTCACTTATGTCGGGAGAGCTTCTGCCGAAAAAAGAATTCAGTTGATTTCGGGTGCTGCAAAATTAGCAGCAGAAAGAAGGATAAATGTGGAGTTTCATTTTGTAGGGGAAGTAAAAGCCGGTATTCCTTCCGGAGACTTACCGTATTGTATCCTGCATGGAGAAGTAACTGATCCGGAAATGCTGGATGCTGCGTATAACAGATCGCACCTGCTTGTTATGGCCTCTTCACGGGAGGGTTTCCCAATGGTAATTATGGAAGCGATGATGCACTCCGTCGTTCCGGTAGTAACAAATGTGGGAGGTATATCAGAGCATGTTTTAAATAATCAGAATGGGATATTGATTGAGGTGGTGACCGAACAGGACATAGTAGAGCAAATGGTCAATACAATTTCCTGGTTTGACAGCCATAGAGATCAGTTAGACAAAATGGCGCTGAATGCTTACGAATATGCTAAATTGAATTTTAATAAACAGTTTTTTGTCAATTCATATAGAAATTTGTTTGAAATTTAAAACCTAAACCTAAACCTAAAACGATCGACATCTTTTGGATTACCATCAGCTCATAAAAGACATAGTATCATTTGACTTTACTTCTTTTGGGAAGCGCATGTATAAGTTAAATTCAGTTTTAACCCGAACGTTTTCAGATTTATTGAATTCGAAAGACACACGCATATCCGATTATAAAAAAATTCCGATTATTATTAATAACCGCAATCGCTATACGTATTTAGTTCAGCTTATAGCCTGGCTGGAAAAGGCGGGGTACAACAATATTTACATCATTGATAATGACTCGACCTATCGTCCTTTACTTGAATTTTATACTCAAAAAAAATACACTGTTTTCAGGTTAAAGGAAAATCTGGGGCATCAGGCGTTATGGAAATCAGGCATTATAAAACAGTTTCGCAAAGATTACTATGTCTATACAGACCCGGACATCGTTCCGGTTGTCGAGTGCCCGGATGATGTACTTGGATTTTTCCTTCAAGTACTTCAAAAGTACAGGAACATTGAAAAGGTTGGTTTTGGTTTGAAGATAGATGACTTGCCTGATCAATATGCTGACAAACAAAAGGTAATTGCCTGGGAAACACCATTTTGGAAAAATGAGGTTGAGAAGGATGTTTACAATTCCGGATTGGATACCACGTTTGCGCTGTACAGACCCTATACCAATGGTGCATTATGGGTGCAGAACGCTTACCGCACCGGTGGGAAATATGTAGCCCGGCATTTACCCTGGTATGAAAACTCTATCGCTCCCACGGAAGAAAATCTTTTTTATAAGGAGCATATTAAAGCAGGAGCTTCACATTGGATAAAATGAAATCAATCTGCTTATTCAGTAGCTATTACAATGGGGAGCGAATTCCTTATTATGTGAAGTATTATCTGGCAGAGTTGCGGAAATACTTTTCGGAAATTGTATTTATTACAAATGAAAAAAAAATAGCAGGAGATGATATTGTCTGGTTGAAAGAGAGTAACATTCAGGAAATGATGATTGCCAACGATGGATATGACTTCGGAATGTGGTACAAAGCAATGAAGCGGTACGACATTACAGCGTATGACCAGGTTGGTCTGATTAACGATTCCTGCATTTTATTCAAACCCCTGGATAGTGTATTCGATTGGATAAATACCAGTCACCTGGATTATTGCGGAATGGTTTCATCCAGGCGAAGAGGCTTCCACCTCCAGTCCTTTTTTGTTGTTATAAATAAAAATGCCATACGCCCGGTTTACGATTATTTTATGGAAACCGGTATCATTACTGACTATACGCAGGTGATTATAGCCTACGAAGTGGGCCTGAGTGCCCATTTGCAGAGGCTGAACCTTAGTATCGGAGGAATGTATTACAGTAAAAAAAACATTGAACAACATAATCCTTCCTTTCTGATAATTGAGGATTTGATAATAGAAGGAATGCCCCTGATCAAAAAGAAAATAATTTTTCGTTCTTATCGCAGAGCTGAATATATAAGCCTGCTTCGGATGCGTTTCAATATTGATCATCGCCACTACATTGAATTAATCGAAAGAACCAACAAAAATCAGCCTTGCATTGATTTCGAGCGTGCCTTGAAGGATTTCAGTAACGCCAATTTGTTTGACATTTATTTATATAAGATAGTACTTCGGTTATACCTGATTGCAAGTAAGAGTCAATTGCTGACATTCCTTTTTCATCAGTTGATTTTGCTTAGGAGACATCTGAAAGGTAATAAAGACAGAAATATACTGATAACCTCCGAACAGGAACACACGGGAAATAAGTAGTTTATAATCAATGAAACCGAAAAAAGCTTTATTTCTGATCGTTAATTACTTCAATGAGAAGGAGGTGATTGAATTCGTTGAATCACAATTGGGTGGTATGCTGAACGCAGATGTTCTCGCGACGGTAATTGATAATGGCAGCGGAAATCCTGGCTTGCTGGATAAAATGAAGCAGTCAAATGAATTTGTAAGTGTTTACCATCCGGAGGATAACCTGGGTTATTTTGGTGCAGCAAATTATGGATTGGACCAGTATACTCAAACCTGTTCGGTACTTCCTGATTTTATCATAATCTGTAATTCAGATATTTCATTTGCAGGCGATAATTTCATTTCCGAGCTCATCACGATAAGTGAAATGAAAGACTTTGATATTTTAGGCCCTGATGTTTATTCTGATTTTTTAAAGTATCATCAAAATCCTTACATTGTCAGAAGGATAAGCCGGAGAAGGATGAAAATGTATTATTGGCTGACTGCAAACGTAATTTTATACACTTTATTTACCCTGGTTCATTTGATAAAGAGAAGGTTATTTAGATCCGGCCAATTGCTTGCGAAAGAAGATATGCAGGTTTATGCTATTCATGGTTCATTTATGGTTTTTAGAAAGTCCTATTTTGATAGGGGAGGAAGTATTCAATATCCCTTACTTCTTTTTGGTGAGGAATTATTTATAGCCGAAACAGCATTGAAAAAGGGGTTTAAATTGATTTTTGAACCCTCCCTAAAAATCATTCACAAACAACATGCAACCACTGGTACCTTTAAATCATCCAGGGCTGTTCATTTAATGCACCAATCCTATTCCTGGTTGATAACAAACTTCTTTGAACAGTCCAAATGAGCTCAGCTATTTGCATTACCGCCATTTGCCCAACCTATAATGAAGCTGGCTTTATTGAACAGGTAATTCGGTTTTTTGTTGATTCCGGGCCTGCAGGAAAAGAATTATATATTATCGATGGGGGCTCAACGGATGATACAGTAAGTATAGCAGAAAAATGGGCCAGGAAATACCCTTTCATACACGTAGTGCCTAATCCGGATAAGTTTGTGCCACAAGCGCTGAATATTGGCATAAAAATGGCAAAAGGGAAATTCATTGTGCGTCTGGACGCTCACACGGAGTATCAGGTGGATTATTTTGATAAAATAATTGAAACATTTCATACCATTGATGCGGATATTGTCGGTGGTCCAATGGAAGCGAAAGGAAGCACCACTGTCCAGAAAGCAATCGCTTTTGCCACATCTGGAAGTTTTGGGATTGGCAACAGTAAATTTCACCGGATTGGCTTTAACGGATTCACAGACAGCGTTTATCTGGGAGCATGGAAACAAAGCCTTTTTGAGGAGGTTGGTTATTTTGATGAACGGATGGTTAGAAATCAAGATGATGAATTTCATTACCGGGCGAAAAGCAAAGGCAGGAAAATATACCTGAATTCAGAAATCAAATCTTTTTATTTTCCAAGGTCAGATTATGCCTCTTTGTTTAAACAATATTTTCAATATGGCTTATATAAACCCCTTGTTTTGAAAAAAATAAGTTCCGAGATAAAATGGAGGCACCTCATACCACTGTTTTTTATTTTATACTTACTCATTTTGCCGGCAGCTTTTGAATTTCCTCCCATTGTTTTACCGCTGCTTGTTTATGTCCTGATAACTATTTTTCTGTCATTTTTTAATGATCAGCCGCTTAGGGTGAAATTAGCCTCCTTATTGGTTTATCCAATACTTCATGTTTCTTATGGCGCAGGTTTCTTAACAGGTTTGATTATGTTAAATAAACTTGGTTCGCAAAAAATGAATAGCGTTTTATGATCGGTTTTATCCGTTTACCCCGTAAAATCATTCATGAAAAATTGCATTTGCTTATTTGCTTGTGCATTGCGTTTTCATTACCTCTTACCGGCCGTACACCTGTTTTTATTACTTTATTGTTGTTAAACTGGCTGATAGAAGGTGGTTTGAAACTAAAATTTCAGCGAATTTTTGAAAATAAATTTGCCTTGCTTTTTATTGCATTTTATGGTTTGCACCTGCTGGGGTTGTTATACACTAAAAATACAGATGCAGGCCTCTTTAACCTGCAGGTTAAGTTGTCCATTTTAATCTTTCCCTTGATTCTTTTCAGCAGACCTCTTGGTAAAGAGGCAATTCAAAAGGTCTTTTATGCGCTAATAGCGGGATGCATTGTTTCAGCAATAATAATGCTCATCCGGGCAACCTACCTGTATATTTCTTTTGATGAGAATAATTTTTATTATGAATTATTCTCCTCTTTCCTGATCCATCCCGGATATTTAGCCTTGTATCTTAACTTTGCAATTGCATGGTTGTTGGTTGGTTTAAGCAATAATCGCTTTTTGGCCCGTAAGAACGAAGTTAACTATGCGATTTTAGTGCTCTTTTTTTTCTCGGTTATTGAAGTCATGCTTATTTCCAAACTGGGATTGATTAGCATGACCTTATTGTATTTGGGTTTTTTAATACTGTACGTAGTAAGCAGAAAGAAATACTTGTTTGGGATCACAGGCCTGATTGCGATGGCTTTATTGGCTTTTGGGGCCTTCAAACTATTTCCAAAAGTTTCGGAACGAATTACGAATGTGATTTCCGCTGTAAAAAAGGATAATCCGGATAATGCGAATGCGGAAAGTACAGCAGTTCGCTTACTTATCTGGAAAGCTGCAAATCAGGTAATTTCTGAAAACTTTTGGATAGGTACAGGTACTGGCGATGTTCAGGATAAATTAGTTAAAGAATATGAAAAACGGGGAATGGCTGGTGCAATTGAGCATAATCTGAATGCGCATAATGCATATTATCAGGTATTTCTTGCTTTGGGTGTATCCGGATTAATACTGTTGTTGGCTGATTTACTGATCCCCCTTGGATTTTCTATTCGCACAGCGAATAGTGTTTACACCTTGTTTCTTCTGCTGATCATACTGAATAGTTTGACCGAATCAATTCTTGAAACTCAGGCAGGAGTTATGTTCTATGCTTTTTTTAATTCCATTCTATGTGCTGAGGATGAAAAGTAATACACAGAAAGTGACCCTCTTTGTAATGCTTTTGAGTGGGCTGATCTCCCTGTTACAATTCCTGTTAAATCGCAGCCTGTGGTGGGATGAAGCTTTGTTGGCTCTCAATATTTGTTCCAGGGACAGCCTTCAACTTCTGAATCCACTTAACGATAACCAGGTGGCACCCATTGCTTTTTTGCAAATTGAAAAAGCAGTTTCCTGTCTTTTACCTCATTCCGAGATGGGGTTAAGGTTGTTTCCCCTGACATGTTTCTGGGCTTCTGTTTATTTGTTCTATAAAATAACCTGTGTTTTATTGAAGGATCAGAAAGTTGTTTTGCTCGCGGTATCTGTTTTTTGTTTAAACTCCTCCCTGATTTATTATTCATCTGAAGTAAAGCAATACATGACAGATGTTTTTGTTTGCCTGCTGTTATACCATTTACTTTTAAGGAAATACCGTGCTCCCCGAAACAAAATTATTTTATTGACAGTAGGAGGGGGCTTCAGTATTTTTTTATCAAATATTGCCCCTGTTGTTTTATTTATTATTGCTTTGTGTATAATTGCCGCCTTCATCAGAGAAGAAGGTAAAAAGAAGATAAGCAGTTTATTGCCATTGCTGGCATGGATGCTTACGTTTGTTTATTATTATTATACATTCATTCACAATCATCCGTCCAGAAATTCCATGCTTATTTATTGGAGCAATAGTTTTATGCCGGCCAATTTGTTAGAAAGAAATTTCTGGGATTTTTGTTTTTATAAGACCAGGATGGTCTTTTTTGAGCTATTGCCTTTTCACGGAGCCGGAATTTTCGCTGTTTTATTTTTCAGTATAGGTTTAATGGGCTTGCTACAAGCCAGAAGTTTCAGACTGCTGATTTTGCTCTTAGGCCCTGTTGTTATGCAATTGCTGTTATCGCTCATTAAGTTGTATCCATTTGATTTAAGATTAATCTTATATCAGACAGCTCTGTATACCATACTGCTGGCAATTGGTATAAATGATGTGCAGATCAGATTGAGAAAAAAATACAAAAAAGAATGGATAACTGCAATCCTTGCATTTTTTCCGCTGGTTTTAGTTATGAATATATGTTTCAATTTTCCTTTTGAAACAGAGGAACTGAAAAAGAGTATGGCATTTATGTCGGCACATATCAGACCTGATGAAACGATTTATTTGTATTATGGTGCGGTTCCGGCATTCAGGTATTATACTCAATCACATAAAATAAATTTTAAAAACAGAGTTGTTTTTGGAAACTGCTACAGAGGAGCACCTCAGAAATACCTGGATGAGATTTCGAAGATTAAGCAAGATCATTGGATCCTTTTCTCGCATTTGTTTGATTCAGAGAGCAAATCCATTTGCAATTTTCTGGACTCCGCTTCCGAAAAAAGGTTTGGCTCGGTTTACAAGGGTTCAGAAGTCTATCTATATGCCGCGCATTCAAAATAGCATGTGGACTTTTCTCCAAAAAAAATTTAAATCCCCGTCCTCCCTTTTCATTTTATTCGCTGCTCTGATTTGTTTTTTGGACATGATTATAGAAAACACGAACGGGCGGTTTTGGTTGTATGACTTTCAGGTGTATTATTCTGCAGCTCAGCAGGCACTTGTAAACGGACAGGTATATGGAATTCATTTCGGCCTGGATACCGGGTTTTACAAGTATTCTCCATTCATGCTGCTGGTATTCATGCCCTATACTGTTTTCTCCTATAAGGCCGCATGTATCGTTCATTTCTGTATCAGTTCTGTTTTGCTGGTGTCAACTTTCCTTATTCTGCAGAAAATTGCTGAAGATTATTTTTTTTTAAGAAAAACAGAGAAAAGAAACGGTTTACTCATTACCAGCTTCATTTGTGTTGCCGTTCATCTGGTCCGGGAGCTGCATCTTGGGAATGTGAATATGATACTTTTGTACCTCCTTTCCTGGGCCCTTTTACAGCTTCTCCGTTCAAAAATGATAGCAGCCGGTATATTGCTTGGCCTTGCTATTCTGGTAAAGCCTTTTTTTTTACTGCTTTTCCTCCCTTTGCTTGTTCATAAGCAAATGAAAAGTCTGCTTTCTGCAACTTTCACAATGGTATTTCTGATCATGCTGCCGGTTGTTTACTTCGGCGTTTCAAAAAATAGTGTCCTGCACAAAGAGTGGATAATGGCTATGGCAGACCATAGCAACTACCTGAAAAGCAATAATACCATACAATCATTGATCCGATTTTATATCCTGAATAACTCAATCAGTTTAACTGGCTGGTTTGTTGTAATCGTATGCGCGGCCTATCTTCTGATTTCTATAAATAAACCACAATCAGAATCACTCCCGCAATCACAATTACTGCCGCAATCA
>JABDEY010000081.1 GCA_013286805.1 Bacteroidota bacterium
TATCGCTGACTTACTAACTAATTTATCCGCTTTAAAGGTCTGGAATTTAACATAATCAACACCTGCTGCAGCGGCAACATCGATCAATTTTTTAGCCAGATTCATATCCCCATTGTGGTTTACGCCTGCTTCTGCAATTATGATCGTTTTATTCATCTGCTTACTGAACGAATACTATTTAAATTTTGCTAAAATCCGGCCAAACGATTTTCTGCTGTAGTTTTTTGCTTTATGATATTGTACTTTAAAATATAGTTTTTTATTAAACTGACTCAACCATAAAGGGTTGGTTTGTCTTATCCAATTTCTAAAGCCTGAATAATCCAATTGCCTGTTCATAAGCATCTGAAAACAGTGCGTTTTGAAACTATTAATCATATAAGGGTCAATCGGATCGAGGTACTTTACAATGCCTTTTATCTGGGTTTCCTGAGTGCGTTTAACTTCCAGTTCGTTTGTATCGGTAATAACCTGAATTGACTTTACGTTTAAATCATAGCCCTTACTCGGTCTAAACATCAACTGGTGATAATGAAACGTATCCTCAATCTTACCCGTTTTAAATCCCGCATCTTCTACTATCTTATTAAAAACGAAGTCTTCCTGTCTATACACATAATCATCGTCTATTATCCCAATGCCTTTCATAAATGCCGCCTTCCTCCCTAACTGACTTCCTGCATAAGGCCTTCCTTTTTCATTTAGTTTATAGTCCACCAATACAGTAAGATTCATCGGGCATCCAAACCAATCATATTGCCCTTTATACTTTATCATGTTTCCGAACCATCGCTCCGGCAAATACACATCGGAATGAAGATAGATGAACCAATCAGCACTCACTTCTTTAATCAGCTCTGCGACACATTTACCCAGGGTTTTATAATGCCGGTGATTAAACACTTCTACCCGTGGGAACTCCTTAACTATATCAATGCTGTCATCAATTACACCGCCATCACTAACGAGTAATCTTCTTACAGGAATCTCCCGAAAAATAGAAATCAAATTTGCTCTCCAGAGCTCATTCGTGTGGTAAACCGGGATGATTACATCAATGGCATCAGAAGGATCAGCTACAAATCTGTCTTTAAACTCCTGTTTAGAATAGTATTCCTGAAAAATGGACATTTCAAACTTTGTTATTGAATATTCTTACCAATTCCGAATCAGCCTCCAATAATTTCAATTTCCGGAAAGGGAAATATGAGTTTACCGCCATTATTCAGGAACTCCTGCTCCCGTCTGACAATACTGTCCTTAAAATGCCAGGGTAGTACTAAATAATAATCGGGCTTCATTTTCAAAGCGTCTTTTTCCGATATTATCGGGATGTGCGTCCCGGGCGTAAAACAGCCGTATTTCTCAGGGTTTACCTCCGCTACAGCCAAAATATTTTTTTTGCTAAAATCGCAAAACTGCAATACTACATTTCCTTTGGTAGATGCACCATAGGCAAGAATTTTTTTACCGTCTGAAGAAAGCGATTCAATCAATGTCTTCAATGATTCTCTGTGCTTATATACCTTTTCCTCAAAATCCCTGAAAGGTTTAGGTGTGTCAAATCCCATTTTCAACTCCTGTTCAAAAAGCCAGTTTATTAATACATCATTGGTTTTAAGAGAACTTTCTTTCCGAACAGCTGTTACAGCAAAACTCCCGCCATTAATGGCATTCATCTGAACATCGGCAATTTTCATATCTGCCCTGTCCAATATATATTTAATATTATATAAGGTATAATATTCCAGGTGTTCATGACAAATAGTATCATATGAATTCAGCCTGAGCATGGAAGGCATATAACTCTGTTCAAAATGCCAAAGGCCATTGATATTTAGGTTTTCATGAATGCTCCTGGCAAAGGCGATAGGGTCTTCCAGATCGTAAAACATGGCAATTGATGTGATGATTTTTACTTTTGAGAATCCAATTTTATTTTTTACCTCTTCTGAAGGAAAAAAATCAGGGATCAATTGAATGTCGTCCGTATAATATTGCCTGAATTTCTCACCCGTAGGATCAACTCCAATACGTTTTATCCCTTGTGTTGTGTATGCTTTTAGAGAGGTTGCATCGTTACTGCCGATATCGATGACACAATCGCCTGAACGTAACTCAACCCGTTTTTCGAGGTGATGAACCTTATTTGTCAAATGGGCTACCATTGACTGATTTAAGCCTGACCGATAGCCATAGTTATCACCGTACATTTCACCCAGGTCAAAGGAGTGTTTTAACTGTACCAATTGACTTTCCGGACACCACACTAACTCCAGAGGCCCCTTCGTCACTTTTCGCCCCGTTGACTCTGGGAATACTCCTGTTAACTCCTGGTTCCCTAAATTTAAGACGGAGATTAAATTCTCACTTCCACTGATTCTGCATTTTTTTATTTCTTTCATATTGGATTTGAATCATATTATTTAGTAAAAAGCATTTGCATTTTGGCACCTTTCCCAAACAATTTAGAGATAAAAATAGAAAATTTGTCATCAATTCTTTTAACTTTCCCCTTGGAAAGAATCCATTCCATCCTACCTAATATAAACGTAAAAAATTTTGATCTTTGAGGTGGAAAAATGAAAGTGAAAGAAGGGTGATATAGGTATTCAACAATTCTTGCTAAAGTCTGATAATGATGATCAAAAAAAACGTTGTTTTTTATAAAACCAACAGAGGAACAGGCATAATTCAATGAATCAGGTGACCAATGCAAAGGATGCTCAAATGGAAAAATGACCGTGTGATATTCCTTAGTAGCTTTGTTAACCAGAGATTCAATATTGTGTGTGTCAATTAATAATACACCGCCTGGTTTTAAAATTTTATGCACTTTTTTTAAAAATGGAACCGGAACATCGATGTGCTCCATTACATCCCTGAAATAAATAACATCAAAAAAGTTTTCGGCGACGTTAATATTTTCAAGATCATCTGTATAAATATGATTCGTTATTTTCTTTAGCTTTTCGATTAAACTCTTGTTCAACTCAATCGCATGAACTTCAAAACCATCACTTGCTGCTTTAGCCAGAAATGTTCCTTTTCCAGGACCAATTTCCAATAACCGCTTACCTTTTATATCAGAAATGTATTTCTTTATAATTTTATAATTTGAATAATTCTCAAGGTCATCCGGTGCATTCTCAACAAGTTGATGAAACTTTTTTTCATTGTAAATTTCATTCACTTCCGAATTGTAAAAAGCAAGTGTTGCTTCCCGGCTTAATTTAGGATCTAAATAGACCAAACCACAATTCGTACATTTCTTGTGGACAAATAAATCCTTAACGCAATATATTTTGTACTGCTTATTCTTACAAACCGGACATTCGTTCAATTTTTCAACAGCTGATTCAATTATTGATTTATTGCTATCAAATATTTTAGAATGCTCTTTAATTAACGCTTTCTTATACCGAGCATCGTACGACTCCATAATGAATAAAATTAATTAACGTCTGTTTTCTTTATAAACCTATCTACCAAATCTAAAACCCGTTTACCGGATAATCCATCCTGGATACCCCACGCCTTAGAATGATTTCGCTGCTTTTTGGCAATTTCAGCATAAAAATCAGGATTGCCGGTTAATTTATGCAGCAATCTTAAGAAATCCTCTTTTTCCTCTAATGTAATTACCCCGTCAACATTCAGATAGTCCGAATATTGATAGCGGTACACATCATAATTTATAACTGGTATACCACAGACTATCGCCCATCTTATGGTTGACGAAACACTGGCAATAAAAATGTCACAAAGCGGCATGAGATACACAATATTTTCCCTGGCAATCTTGATCCCATAATTTTCAAGGTGTTTAACTTTATAGTAATCAACTGAAGGATGCAGCGCAATTACGATATTATATTCCTTTATTTCAGCCAAAGATGTTAACCAAAACTTTACCAATTCATCATATTCCTGAAAATCGCATTGGGGCCGGCCACCAACCACATAAAGAAAATCTGGCGGTAATGCAGAAAGTATCATTGGACGATCCTTCGGCATGTTTAATTCTTTGTACAAATCTGAACGCAATTGTTCTTTATTTTGCAAAACAGAACCCATAATGTCATTTACCGGCGAACCCGTCAACACAAGTTGTTTTTCAGGAAGGCCTGCATCCAGGTAATAGTTCAACATTGCAGGGCTTTCAACTGCAATTGCATCCGAAAAGCCGCTGTGAAATATCCAGGGTAAAGGTGGTCCTATCTTTAACCACTCGAAGGCAAAAACCCGTTCTCCATTAACCCTTAACAGCTTTCGCCCTTTATGATTCAATACCCAACGAGGGAACAATTTTCCAGCCACCCAATTAACTTTATTTCCCATACTGTGAGACGGGTTGTTGTAATACACTTCAGCCTGTTCAAGACCATTTGACATTGTCGAAGGAGTAATTATTGTATCTATCCCGTATTCATGGCCGGCTCTTATTAATAAAGCTGAATCGTTGCCGACTTCATCTCCCGCTAATATTAAAAGGTTAGGTTTTATTTTGTTAAACAGTACTGTATAATTCTCTTTTATTTTTTTTAAGTCCTGAACCAATGTAAATGAATTGGAAACGAAATTTAACTTAAGTTTTCGAAAAGTTTTTAGAATTAAACTATGACATCCTCTCCTGAATCCACCGGGGACTATTCCCCTCAAAAATTTCAAAACAGATTTTTTAATTGTCAATTGTTCTATATAGGAAGTTGCCGGTGGTATTCCTCCAAAATAATCTGAAAACAAGTGGATGCATTGTCCATTCAGGTCAAAACATTCTATCTTTTCCTTGTAACACGCATCCATTTCCTTTTTTACTGAAGGATATGAATGGAATAGAAAAACAGGTTTATAATTATCGGATGAGTTCAAAAGCTTCGCCACCCTAAATAATTCCGTAAAAAAAGTACTCATGTGGCAAACGATTAAGACCCGGCCTTTCATATTTACAAAAGTAATCAAAACAACATTTAAAAGTGGCATTCATTTGAAAATGAAGAAAATAAAATTAGTTTTGTACGCAGTAAAATCAATCAATCATGGTGAATAGTAATCTCGAAAACTTAACTGAAGAGTTAGAAAGGGATGGGTGTGTGTTTTTTAGAAATTTTTTCCCGCCAACAATCATCGAGAAAGCAATCCTTGAAGTAAATGAATATTACGACTTATATAAACCCAAAGCCAACACTGCGGGAGGGCCGGCATTTATGGAATGGAAAAACCCGGCAGGTGAGAAGACGCTTGATGTAATGCTTGATTTGTACGGTAAGTGCCCTGCATTGGACACTATTTTCGAAAAAGTACTTACGGATCCCACTTCTTCCGGCATCTTACAAATTTTAGCAGGAAATATAAAATTGCGCGGCTATAATATTCAACGGTTTACCGGAGCCTATGATCCGCCGCCTGCAATTGGGCCTGCTCCAATGAATCATGAATGGCATCGGGATGCCCGTGGCGAAATAAACATTGCAATTATGTTAACTGATTGCGAAAAACCGGAAAATGGTGCTACGGCATTAATAAAAGGAACTCATAAATTCCCCTATTGTCCCCGTAAAAATTGTTTATTCGGACCTCCATATAATTTTGGTAAAGGTCTCAGCTTTTTTTTAAAAAATAATTTCTTTAATCGGTTACTCGCAAAAAAAACGCTAAAAAATGCTACTGGAGCTTATGGTAAAAAAGGAGATGTTTATATTTTTCTGAACGATACCTGGCATGGCCGTCAACCTAATTTGCATGGAAATAAGGGGATGAGATTGATGATTGGGTGCTTTCCTAATGATATTCCTTATCCCGACATCGTTAAACCGGTTTCCGGTGAAATTCTGAATACGCTTCCTCCAACTTTTCAAAAAGTGTTAAGACCACAGCCTTTAAATACAGGCAACAGAACTTTAATGGATAAAATTATTTTAAGTCAAACTCCACCCAAACTTTTGAGTTTGTTTTATTGGGCAAGGCTCGAAAGAAAATTTGCCGATTTAATCTCCTTGGAAGTCAAATTATTTTACTCTTTCTATACTAAAAACATGCAAAGAGTCAAATCGAAATCAGTAAGATTACTATCGAAGGCGGCTCAAAAAAAAGGTTAAAATGTAAATCTAAGCTGATCGATATTTTCTTTCTAAATCAGTATTTATCATTTGTGCATAAAGTTGATGTGCCTTCAATGTGAGGTGATGTCCATCTGAATAAATGTATTCGCCAAGTCCTTCCTGCCGGGCCTTAATTTCCTTATTCACATCAACAAAACAAATTTTATCATTATTTACAGATTCAACTACTCCTTTCATCAATTTATTATACGTATCAATTTGCGAACTCAATCCTGGTGATTGCAATTCGCCGGCTGAATTTGTAGGGGCTATGTTTATTACATAAATTCTATCGAACTCTTTTAATGCCTCTGTTACTACCTTATTATAGTGCAAAGTAAACGAAGCAGGGACTACCATTTGCCATTTAATTCCAGCGCCTTGAATAGCTGCACGATTGTTATGAATTTTTTTTACAATAACTTCCCGAATTTTTGAAGGCAATTTACCAATAATATTGCGCAACCATAAAGGAATTGGCCTTGGCGCACAATCGCAAATTCCCACTTGAATAATCAGAATATCACTGTTGCAGCTAAAAAAAAATGTTCCCCGCTTAAGTTTTGTATAAACGCTTTCAATTGTTGCAGACCCTCTTGACATATTGAACAGATAGATTCTTTTTTCGGGCATTAATTCTTCACATTTATTTCGGATTAATTCCGGATAAATAAGATAGAATGGAACTCCAATTGAATTCCGCGGCAAACTCAAAGAATCACCGTAGACATGTATTAAAAATTTATCGTTTGTCTGTTGTATCATTCTATTCATTACTCAACTACTGCACAATCCTGTTGGGGTTCGGTTTTCTTGCTAAAACTGAGTACCTTTAAACGGTGTTGCTACGCTCTATTTGTTTAACATCCCAACTCAAATTTGGGCGAACAACTGCAGGTGGCCACGGCAAATTCCAATTACCTCTTGCCCCATTTGAATTTTTATCATCAATAACATCAAAACAAACAGCATTGTCAACACATACATTTAAACCGATATGCGGGTTCAGGCAAATTAAATATTCGACCCAAATTATTCCTTCATTAAAAAAATTAGCGGGTATCGTACAAGTCGCAGAATAGAGTCCTACAGGTTGTTTCATGCCCTTTTGAACAGATCCCCGATTTGACATTGCTACAAAAATCGTTTGACCTACATTGTCTCTGAAATAAAGATGGACGTCCAATGAATATTTTTCTTCCATAACCCAATACCCAACCTGAACTGATATGGGTTCCTTCACATCAAAAACTGTTTTTACGAGACCATCCTGATTTAAAACCCGAATAGATTGTAACCTCACGACCTTATCAGGAAATGCAGGCGCTTCTTCACTGTTATTCCAGGTTCGTTCTGCAAAATTTTCAACATCCAAACCAGAATAAGCATCAATAATATTTTCTACTGAAGAATCCAAGGCAATTTTTCCATTATTCAGAAGTATTCCACGCGTACATAAATTTTTTACCGCTCCTAAATTATGACTGACAAATAAAACCGTCTTTCCTTCGCCTGAAACATCTTTCATCTTTCCCAAACACTTTTTCTGAAACTCTGCGTCACCCACAGCCAAAACTTCATCTACAATCAGTATTTCCGGTTCCAGATGAGCGGCTACTGCAAATGCCAGTCTTACATACATACCCGATGAATAGCGTTTGACAGGGGTATCAATATATCTTCCAATTCCGCTAAAGTCAACAATTTCATCAAATTTTGATTTGATTTCCGTTTTTGTCATACCCAGAATGGCTCCATTTAAAAAAATGTTTTCACGTCCCGAGAGCTCTGGATGAAATCCGGTGCCTACTTCCAAAAGTGATGAGATTCGCCCTTTGGCATAAATAGTTCCGGTTGTAGGCTGGGTAACTCTTGAAAGTATTTTCAAAAGTGTGGACTTTCCAGCTCCATTTTTTCCTATAATTCCCAATACCTCCCCGCGCTTTACTTCAAAATTAATGTCTTTTAGCGACCATATATAATCACTTTCCCCTTTAGCTAACCGGTCATTGGTATCCCCTATTTGAAGATAGGGATCTTCATTGCCTCTGACGGAATGCCACCATCGGTTTAGGTCATGGTAGAATGTGCCTGTCCCAACCAGACCAAGGCGGTATTGCTTGGAGATGTTTTCAACTTTTATAACTACTTCAGACATAATTAAACCGTATCCATAAATGATTTTTCCACCTTATTGAACATCATCAGGCCGATGAAAAATGCTACAAATGTAAACCCTATGCTGTAAAACAAATAGATGGACATAGTTCCATGATGAAAAAGTGCGAACCGGAATGCTTCCATAAGGTAAGTCAGTGGATTGATAACAATCAGCCACTTGAAGCTTTTATCCGCAATAAATGATAAGGGATACACTACCGGAGTTGCATACATAAGTAACTGTGTCCCAAATCCAACCAAAACTCCAAAATCACGGTATTTGGTTGTCAGGGAAGAAATAATAATTCCCAGACCAAGTCCTAAAACAGCCATCACAATAAGCAGGGGAATAATAAGCAACCAGTTCCATCCAAAGTAAATGGGCTCTCCCTTCTTCAAGAAAAGCCAAACCATCACGGCCAGTACCAGAAAGAATTGTATAGCGAACTTCATCAGGTTGGAAATGATAGTAGATATGGGAGTAACCAATCTGGGAAAATAAACCTTACCGAAAATTCCTGCATTTCCGGTAAAGGTGCTGGAGGTACCAGATAAGCAGGAAGAAAAATAATTCCAGAGTGTTGTACCGCTCATATAAAATAGTATCGGGTTTATTCCATCCGTTGGAATTTTAGCAATTTTTGTAAAAACAAGCACATACATCACTGTTGTAAAAATTGGAGTTATGAAATGCCAAAGCGGACCCAAAATGGTTTGTTTGTAATTTGCGACAAAATCCCTGCGTACGAAGAGTAAAATCAAATCACGGTACTTCCACAGATCAACCAAATTAATATCAAAAAATGAAGACTTCGATCGGATGACGAGGTCCCAGTTATTGTTGTTATTTTCTTGTTCGTTCATCTTTGATTTCACCTCAGGATTTGAGACCTAATAAAGATTTCCAGGTAAATCCACGTTTAGTTTGAGGGCTGGCATCCCCATAATATCCCCCATAACCCGAACCATAGCCATAGCCATAGCCATAGCCATAACCATAACCGTAGCCATAACCATAACCATAACGCCCATAACCAAAACGCTCTTGTTTAAGATCGTTTACGATAATTCCAAGGTTTTTTGTTTTGCCTTCAATATAATGTTGATTGATGGCATTTAGCTGCTTACGTTTGGTATAGAACTGGCGGACCACATATAAATTCACATCCGAATAGGAAGTCAGAAGCAAGGAATCCGTTACCAGACCAAAAGGAGCCG